>JAJUIM010000077.1 GCA_029267645.1 Microbacterium sp. | reverse complement strand
TCACGCGGGCGCAGCAGGTGCTGGCCGTCGCGGTCGACCAGTCGGCGACTGCGGCCGAGCGCCAGACCGCCTATCGCAGGGTGCGCGAGGAGCTCGACGGCCTCATCGTGCTCTCCGACGCCGCCGACACCGAGCTCAAGCGCCGCGTCGCCGGCGAGCTCGAGCGGTAGGCACGCAGCCCTTCTCTCCCAACACAACGCAGTCAATCCGGGGAGGATTCGGCCCGATGCGGGCAGATCCGGCCGCTTCTCGCTCAGATCGACTGCATTGTGTCCGAGAATGGACGGATGCCCGCCGACATCTCCGCGTTCTGGCGCGAGGCCCGCGCCGCCGTTCCCACGCTGCCCGAGGCCGAACCCGGCGACGACCGCGTGTGGGCGTTCGGCGCCACGAAGGAGCACGCCGACGAGCTGCTCGACCTCGTGCTGGCCGGCGTGAAGACGGGCACCGCGAGCTACCTCTGGGCGTACGAGGCCGAGGGCGAGCAGCTGCCCGAGGTCGGCCAGATCGACGTCATCCTCGACGGATCCGGCGCGCCGAGGGCCGTTCTCCAGAACATCTCGCTGGAGATCGTGCCCTTCGACGAGGTCACCGACGAGCACGCGCACGCCGAGGGCGAGGACGACCGCACGCTCGCGTCGTGGCGGCGGATCCACCGCGACTTCTACGAGCAGCACGTGGGGCTCGACCGCCCCTTCCGCGACGACATGCCGATGGTCTGCGAGCGCTTCCGCGTCGTGTACCCCGCCTGACCGCCCCCTCCCCCAACACAACGCAGTCAATCCGGGCGCCCGAGCTTGCGACACGCCGAGCGCCGGGCCCGAACCGGGCCGGATGACCTGCGTTGCGTCGTCGTGCCCTTGACACACCCGCGGTTCTATGGTTCATTAGTCGAGTAATGAACCACAGAACCCGGGGAGAGTGACATGGACGAAGGCAAGCCGCTCTTCGTGCAGATCGCCGAGATGGTCGAAGACCAGATCGTCGACGGCTCCCTGGCGGAAGAAGAGAAGGCGCCCTCGACGAACGAGATCGCGTCCTTCTCCCGCATCAATCCCGCGACCGCCGCGAAGGGAGTGAACATGCTCGTCGAGAAGGGCGTGCTGTACAAGCGCCGCGGCATCGGCATGTTCGTCTCGCCGGGAGCACGCGAGCAGCTGCTCGCCGAACGACGCGCGGCCTTCGCCAACGCGTACGTCGCGCCCCTCATCGACGAGGCCCGCAAGCTCGGCCTCACACCCGATGACGTCGCCCAGCTCATCTCCGAGCACGCGACGCCCTCACCCTGATCCCTCCGCCCAAGGAGCACAGTATGGACCCCGTCATCCAGGTCCGTGATCTCACGAAGACCTACAAGGACACCCACGCCCTCGACGGCGTGAGCTTCGACATCCAGCGCAACTCGATCTACGGCTTCCTCGGCCGCAACGGCGCGGGAAAGACCACGGCCATGTCGATCCTCACGGCGCAGAACTTCCCGACGAGCGGATCCGTCCGCGTCTTCGGCGAGGACCCCTACGAGAACGCCCGCGTGCTCAGCCGCGTGTGCTTCGTGCGCGAGAGCCAGAAGTACCCCGATGAGGCGAACGCGAAGATCGCGCTCCGCACGGCACGCATGTTCTTCCCGAACTGGGATCAGGATCTCGCCGACGAGCTCGTCGACGAGTTCCAGTTGCCCATGAAGCCCGTCATCAAGAAGCTCTCGCGCGGCCAGCTTTCTGCCGTCGGCGTGATCATCGGCCTCGCCTCGCGTGCCGAGATCACGTTCTTCGACGAGCCGTACCTCGGCCTCGACGCCGTCGCGCGACAGATCTTCTACGACCGGCTCCTCGCCGACTATGCGGAGCACCCGCGCACCATAATCCTGTCGAGCCACCTGATCGACGAGATCGCGAACCTCATCGAGCGCGTGATCGTGATCGACAGGGGGCGGATCCTCATGGACCAGTCGACGGAGGAGGCGCGCGGCCGCGCGACGAGCATCGTGGGCGACCGCGAGGGCGTCGAGCGGTTCGTCGGGGATCGCGAGATCCTCCACCGAGAGAGCCTCGGGCGCACGGCGTCCGTCACCTTCCTCGGCCAGCTCACGCCCGAGGAGCGGCGTGAGGCACATGCGGCGGGCCTCGACTTCGCGCCCGTCCCGCTGCAGCAGCTGATCGTGCGTATGACGCAGCGCGATCAGGCCGCCGACGCCTCGGCGCCGGCCGTCACGGAAGGAGCACTGCGATGACTGTCGCGCACCCCCTCGAGGCGCTGCCCAACCGGCGCCACCTCGGCAACCGCACCCTCAACGTCGTGCGGCTGCACCTCATGAACACGCAGTCGCTCGTGTGGGTTCCGCTCATGATCCTCGCGATCGCGGCGATCATCTCGGCGCTCATCTTCGCGATGATCCCGGGCGGCGAGGTCAAGTACGCCGGGGCCGGCAACGCGCCCATGTGGTACTTCCTCGCCCTCGGGATCCAGTCCATGACGCTCTCGTTCCCGTTCTCGCAGGCGATGAGCATCACGCGGCGCGAGTTCTTCATCGGAACGCTCGCGATCGGCGCGATCGGCGCGGCCGGCCTCGCGACGCTGTTCATCGCGCTCGCCGGCGTCGAGGTGCTGACGAACGGCTACGGCGTGAACGGCCGCGTCGCGTACCTCGACTGGATCTTCGAACCCGGCTGGCTGTCGGCCTGGCTGACCTACTTCACGACCACGATGCTGCTGTTCGTCGTCGGGTTCTGGTCGGCCGTCGTGTACAAGCGCTTCGGCTGGTTCGCGGTCACGGCAGTGTTCGCGACGCTAGCCCTCGCCCTCGTCGTCGCGATCTTCATCATCACCCGCACCGAGTCGTGGATGCAGGTGTGGGCGTGGTTCGGCGAGGTCGGCGTGCTCAACGTGACCCTCCTCGGGCTGCTGCTCACGATCGTGACCGCCGTCGGCGCCTACGCGACGCTGCGGAAGGCCACGGTGTAGGGGGCTGCGCCGTCCGGGGGGTGGCTCCGGGGTTCCCGGGATCCGGGGCGTCCCGGGGTCCCGGGGTCCCGGCCCCTACCCCTTCCCCTGGGCCTGCTCGTGGTGATGAATCACCTCAGCCACGACGAAGCGGAACCACTTCTCGGCGAACTCGGGGTCGAGGTCGGCCTCTTCCGCGAGCTGATGCAGGCGGGCGACCTGGCGCTCCTCGCGGGCGGGGTCGCTCGGGGGCAGGTCGTGCTCGGCCTTGAGGGCGCCCACCTGCTTCGTGCAGCGGAAGCGCTCGGCGAGCATGTACACGAGCGCAGCGTCGATGTTGTCGATGCTGGCGCGCAGGCGCCGCAGGGTGGCCATGGGGTCGTCGTGCGCTTCGCTCATGCCACTCAGCGTATCGGCCGCACCTTCGGCTCCGGCAGCTCGGGGGCGACCGCGGCCGGCTGCTGCTCGAGGCGCGCGAGAGCCTCGGCGATCGCGCGGTCGAGCTGCGGGTCCCGGTCGCTGAACAGGTCTGCAGGGTCGTGGATCACCTCGACGTCGGGGTCGACGCCGTGGTTCTCGACGCCCCACCCCTTGCCCTCGAGCCAGTACGCGTATCGCGGCTGCGTCACGCCCGTGCCGTCAACGAGGTCGAACCGGCCGTCGATGCCGACGACGCCGCCCCACGTGCGCGCGCCGACGACGGGGCCGAGCCCGAGCGCCTGGGCGCGGGCGTTCACGATGTCGCCGTCGGATCCAGAGAACTCGTTCGCGACGAAGACGACGGGCCCGCGGCGGGCGCGGTCGGGATCCGGGATCATCGCGTCGAACTGCCGCGCCGCGGTCCACGCGATGACGCGCGACAGCAGCCGCTCGATCACGAGCTGGCTCGTGTGGCCGCCGCGGTTGTAGCGCACGTCGGCGATGATGCCCTCGGCGAGCGAGGCCGTGCGCAGGTCGCGGTGCAGCTGCGCCCAGCCGGGCGCCCCCATGTCGGGCACGTGCACGTAGCCGAGCCGCCCCTCGCTGCGGTGGGCGACGTACTCGCGCCGCGACCGCACCCAGTCCTGATAGCGCAGGGCGCTCTCGTCGGCGAGCGGCACGACGACGACGCGGCGGTCGGATCCGTCACGCCGCAGCACGATCTCGACGGGCTTCTCGGCCGCGCCGACGAGCGATGCGCCGGGCCCGAACGACGGATCCACGGGCGCGCCGTCGATCTCGACGATCACGTCACCCTCGGCCGCGCCGACGCCCGCCTGCCGCAGCGGCGAGCGCGCGCCGGGGTCACTCGACTCGCCGGGCAGGATCCGCTCGATGCGCCACCCGTCGCCGTCCGGCGCGAGATCGGCGCCGAGGAAGCCGAGGCGCCGCGTGGCGTCGCCGAGCGGACGCGACGGCTGAATGTAGGCGTGCGAGGTGTTGAGCTCGCCGACGTGCTCCCACATGAGGTCGACGAGGTCGTCGTGCGTGCGGGCGAGGGGCACGACATCGCGCCAGCGTGCGGTCACCGCGTCCCAGTCGACGCCGTCCATGTCCTCGCGCCAGAAGTGGTCGCGCATGATGCGCGCGTTCTCGTCGAACATCTGGCGCCACTCGGCCTGCGGCTCGAGCAGGAACCGCAGGCGGTCCAGGTCGACGCGCAGGGGATCGTCGCCGCCGTCGGCCTTCCGCGTCGCGCGCACGATCGAGACGCCGTCGGCGTCGCGCACGACGATCCGCTCGCCGTCGCCTGACACGGCGTAGCCGTCGATGCCCTCGACGACCGTCCAGCTCTCGCGGTCGTCGAACGACCAGCGCACGAGCCGGTTTGGCTGCTTGTCGCCCGGCACGCCGGCGCGGCGGGATCCGAGCGTGCCGACGTCGCTGCCCTCGGCGATCCACACGACGCCGCCCGCCGTCGCGCGCAGGTCGCGGTATTCGGCCGACGGCACCGGGAAGGCGACGATGCGCTGCTCGGCGCCCTCGACGTCGAGGTCGGGCGAGGCGGGCGCGCCCTTCTTCGCCGAGCCCGCGCCGTCCTTCTTGGGCGGCGCGAACCGCCAGCCCTCGGTCGACGGGCCGAACGGCGCGCGGTCGGTCGCCGACAGCGGCAGCAGCCAGGGCCGGGTGACGCCGCCGAACGACAGGTCGAACGCCTGCGCGTTGTACTGCGGGTCGAACGTGCGGTTCGAAAGGAACACGAGGTGCGCGCCGTCGCGCGTGAAGTCGGGCGAGTGGTCGTGGAAGCGCCCCTCGGTCAGCTGCACGGGCTCGTCGTCGCCCGCCGTGTCGACGATCCACAGGGCGTGCAGCTCGCCCTCGCCGCCCGTCGGCTGCGACCACACGAGGTAGCGGCCGTCGGGCGAGAAGCGCGGCGACAGCGGCTCGCCGTGCCGGCTGCGGCCGAGGTCGCGCGCGGATCCGGCCTCGACGTCGATGAGGCGGATCGCGCCGTCGTGCGAGATCGCGGCGAGGCGGCGGCCGGCGGGATCCGACGCGAGGTGCAGCACGCGGCCGATCTGCCCCGTGAGGATCGGGAAGGCGTCGCCGTCGCCCGCCGCGACGTCGGCGACGAGGATCCCGTCCTCCCCTTCGAGGTCGGTCGCGTACGCGACGCGGCCCGTGGATCCGAGCACGACGGGCTCGCGCACCCGCACGCCCGACTCGGCGCCGGGCAGCGCGCGGGCGGGGCCCTGCCGGTGGGTCAGCCAGAACGGCTTGCCGCGCCACGCGACGACGCTCGCGTCGCCGCCCGCGTCGGGCACGACGTCGGTGAGGTTCTCGCCGGGGTCGAGCGCGACGGGCTCGGGATCCGCGCCCGGCACGTCGATCTCGATCGTGCGCGGCGCGGCGCCTGCATCGTCGAGGATCCGGATGCGCCCGCGGCTGTGCCACACGATGCGCGCGCCGTCGGTCGTCGCGTCGCGCACGTAGCCGTCGGTCTCGGTCTGGTGCGTGAGCTGGCGCGGCTCGCCCTCGCCGGGCAGCCCGTCCCACACCCACACGTTGGCCTGCTCGGAGGCCCGGTCGGGGAAGCGCGCGGCGCGGTCGGAGACGAAGGCGAGGCGGTCGCCGAGCCACATCGGATCCACGATCGAGGCCTCGTCGTCCGCGAGCAGGCGCTGCCACGCGGATCCCGGCTCGCGGATCCACAGGCGCGGGGCCGTGCCGCCACGGTACCGCTTCCACCAGGCCGGCGGGCGACTGCCGGGCGTCGCGAGCACCTGGCGTCCGTCGGGGTGGAGCGCGACGCCCCACGCCATACCCAGGTCGAGCCGCTCCCACGACCCGTCGAGCGCGACGGCCTTGACGACCGTGTGCCGCATCTCGCTCTCGCCCGCGCTCGAGGCGACGAGCACGCGATCCGGCCCGTCCCAGCCGACCACGTGGAGGATCGTCGATCCCCAGTACGTCAGGCGGCGGACGGATCCCGTCGCGACGCCCGCGACCATGAGCTCGGGGTGCCCGTCGCGGTGCGAGACGAAGGCGATGTGGGCGCCGTCGGGCGAGAACCGCGGCTGGCGGACGGGCGCGCGGTCGCTCGTGAGGCGCCAGGCGCGCCCTCCCCGAACGGGGGCGATCCAGATGTCGTCTGCTGCCGTGAAGGTGACGAGGTCGTCGTGGATGTGCGGATACCGGAGGTACGCGGTGGCCATGCCCTCACGCTAACGGCTGCGGTGCCTCGGAGGTAGACCCGTCACGGCACGACATAGCGCCCCCGAGCGCCCTCGAAGACGTCGCCGCACGTGCCCAGGTACGGCGAGGATGACGCGTCTCGCGCGTGCGCGAAGACCGAGAATCCGTCGTGATCGGGCGTGCGCACGATCACGCGGAACAACCCGCCCGCGCGGCGGCAAGTAGGCCCGCCTCGACGAGGCCGGCGATGCCGACGACGATCGTGACGCCGCCCGCGACCGAGAGGGACCCTTCCGGCAGGGCCACGGCCGCGACGCCGCCCAGCAGCCCGGCACCGGTGCCCCCGAGGATCCCCGCCGCGCGCAGCAGGCGCCTGGCCGCGGGGATCCGCACGTCGTCGGGGACGCACGCGTCGAATCCCCACGCGAGGAGCGCGACGAGCGCGAGGGCCGGGATCGCCCATACGGGCGCCTCGATCGCGACGACGATCGTGCCGAACACAGCGGCCGCGAGCACGACCGTCCATGCCGCTGCGGCACGGAAGCGCACAGGCCGCAGCTGCTCGCCGAGGATCGGCAGGTGGTCGGTCGACATGATGCGGGGCGCGAAGATCACGCCGCGCAGCGCGCCCGCTGATGTCGCGCGCGCATGCGCAGTGGTGGACAGGTGCACTGCCGGACTCCGTCGCTCCCCCCCGGAGCTGATGCGTCCACGCGGCGAACCGCGCCGGATCCGATTGTTCCTCCCCCGTCGATGAAGAAGCTGGGGGCGTCACCGCAGCCCGGCGTCGTGGATACGGCGGGCGAGCTGCACGCGATTGGCGGCGCCGAGCTTCGTAAACAGGTGGCCGATGTGGGTCTTGACGGTCGCGACGCCCATGAACAGCTCGCTCGCGATCTCGGCGTTGCTGAGGCCGCGTGCGAGCGCCACGGCGACCTCACGCTCGCGCTCCGTGAGGGCGGCGGCGAGTTCGCGGGCGTCGTCGCTCTCGCCTCGGCCCTGCACGGCGGCGCGGATGAGCTGCGACGTCACGCTCGGCGAGAGCATGGGCTCGCCGCGGGCGACCCTGTGCACGGCGGCGACGAGGTCGGCGGGCGGCGTGTCCTTCAGGAGGAAGCCCGCCGCGCCGTCGCGCAGCGCCGTGAGCACCATGTCATCGGCGTCGAAGGTCGTGAGCACGATGACGCGCGTCGCGGATCCGGCGGCCGTCACCTCGCGCACGGCCGCGAGGCCGTCCATGACGGGCATGCGGATGTCCATGAGCGCGACATCGGGGCGTTCGCGGGCGATGAGGTCTGCGCCCACGCGGCCGTTCTCGGCCTCGCCGACGATGCGGATCGCTGCGTCGCCGCCGAGCATCATGGCGAGGCCCGCGCGCACGAGGGGATCGTCGTCGACGAGCACGACGGTCGTCTGGTCAGTCATCGCCGGCCTCCTCGTCCTCCCACGGCAGCCAAGCCCGCACGGTGTATCCGCCGTGCGG
>JAJUIM010000432.1 GCA_029267645.1 Microbacterium sp. | reverse complement strand
GAAGTCGCTCTTCGCGCGCTGGTGGTTCTGGGTGATCGTCGCCGTCGTCATCATCGTCGCCGTCGGCGCCGTCGCACAGCTCGGTCGCGGAACGGACGACGCGTCGACCGCGCCGTCCGACTCCGAGACCGATACGTCCGCCGAGGTCGCGCCGGTCGAGGAGCCCATCGCTGATCCCGAGGCCGAGGCGCCGACGGCGCTGGGGATCGGCGACGTCGCCACGGACGGCGACGTGGACTTCGTCATCAACGACTTCTTCTACACGACCGAGCCGATCTCCGACGACACGTACGCGCCGCTCGCACCTACGGGCCAGTACGCAGTCGCGAACATCTCGGCCACGGCGACGTCGAGCGTCGGGATGTACCTCGGCGAGGTCACCGCGATCCTCGAGGACGGCTCCTCTGTCTCGCCCAGCGTCGGCGCCATGATGTACGCCGGAACGCTCAACCCCGCGGCCATCGAAGACGGCCAGACCCTCACGGGCGACGTCATCTTCGACATCCCCGTCGACGCGACCGTCGTGGGATTCGTGCTGCAGGAGAACCCGCTGACCGACGGCGTCTCCGTCTACGCCGAGTGAGCCTCCGACGCGGTCGCCTTCGGCGGCGGCCGCGTCGGAGCACGCCCCCGCGTCCGCGATAATGGACGGATGAGCTCAGCGCCCGTCGTCCCCGGCTGGAAGCACGTCTACTCCGGGAAGGTGCGCGATCTGTACGCGCCGGTCGCCGGATCCGACGACCGCATGCTCGTCGTCGCGAGCGATCGCGTCAGCGCGTTCGACCACGTGCTCTCCCCCGGCATCGCCGGCAAGGGGGCGCTCCTCACGGCCCTCAGCCGGTGGTGGTTCGACCAGCTCGCGGGCGACGACGGCGGCGAGGCGATCCCCAATCACCTGACGGGCGAGGATCCGCCTGCCGCGGTCGCCGAGCGCGCCATGGTCGTGCGCTCGCTCGAGATGCTGCCGATCGAGTGCGTCGTGCGCGGCTACATCACGGGATCCGGCTGGGCCGAGTACCAGGCGACGGGCACCGTGTGCGGCATCGCGCTGCCCGAGGGCCTGAAGAACGGCGATCGCCTGCCCGAGCCCATCTACACCCCCGCCTACAAGGCGCCGCTCGGCGAGCACGACGAGAACATCTCGTTCGAGAAGACCGTCGAGCTCGTCGGCGCCGAGCGCGCGGCTCAGCTGCGCGACGCCTCGCTCGCGATCTACCGCCGCGCCGCCCGCACGGCCGAGGCGAAGGGCCTCATCCTCGCCGACACGAAGTTCGAGTTCGGCCTCGACGACCAGGGCGCGCTGCGCATCGCCGACGAGGTGCTCACGAGCGACTCGTCGCGCTACTGGGACCGCGACGCCTGGCGCAACGGCACGACGCCCGCCGAGCGCATGGCGAGCTTCGACAAGCAGATCGTGCGCGACTGGCTCGCCGCCCACTGGGACAAGCAGGGCACCCCGCCCGCGCTCCCGGCCGACGTGATCCAGCGCACACACGCCCGCTACGAGGAGCTCCTGCACCGACTGACGGCGTAGCGATTCCGGCGGCCGGTTCAGGTCGCGATTCGTGCCCCATATACCGACATGCAGGGCAGAAAGCGCGACCCGAAGCGATCAGACGAGGCGCAGGTCGGCCTCGATCGCCGCGGCCGCGGCGAGCAACTCCGGGAGGTAGGCCTCGCGGAGCCGGTTGGTCGTGACGCGCGCGGTGCTTGCCGACACGTTGACGGCCGCGACGACGGATCCGTCCCTGCCGCGGACGGGCGCCGCGACGGAGCAGACGCCCGACTCGAGCT
>JAJUIM010000050.1 GCA_029267645.1 Microbacterium sp. | reverse complement strand
GCGACGCCCCGAGTGCCGGGCAGCGTGCGGAACCCGGTCTGCAGCAGATGGTGATGGGCGTTGATCAGGCCCGGCGTGACGACGCAGCCGGACACGTCGAGGATCTCGGCCGCGGGATCGGCCTCGGCCGCGACCTCCACGCCGCGCACGTGCACGTCGCCCGCGCGCTCATCGTCGATCGACCAGACGGCTCGCGCGCCGCGCAACGTGATGCTCATGCCTCAAGGGGTATCAGAGCCCCGTTTCCGGCAGATCACGTCACCCGCCGATGCCCCTCCTGCGGCACGCGGCCCATCCCCTCGGGGACGCGGCCGGAGATCCACCGCTGCAGCACGCCCTCCGGGGCGTCCTCGCGCGTGAGGGCGAAGGCGTAGTGGTCGCGCCAGTCGCCGTTGATGTGGATGTAGCGCGGGCGGAACCCCTCGTAGCGGAACCCGAGCTTCTCGACGACCCGCAGGCTCGGCCCGTTCTCGGGGCGGATGCAGATCTCGACGCGGTGCAGGCGCAGCGTTGCGAAGCACAGGTCGGTCGCGAGCGCCACGGCGGTCGGCGTGATGCCCTTGCCCGCGAAGCGCTCCGAGACCCAGTAGCCGATCGTCGCCGACGACAGCGAGCCGCGCGAGATGCCCCACACGTTCAGCTGGCCGACGACCTCGCCCTGGTACTCCATCACGAACGGCACGCCCGCGCCGTCGCGGAACTGCTGCAGGAGGCGGCGGATCGACGCGCGCATGTCGATGCCGACGGATCCCTCCGGCAGCGTCGCCTCCCACTGCACGAGCCAGGAGCGGTTCACGAGCAGCTCGCGCTGCAGGACGCGCGCGTCCTTGGCACGGACGAGCCGGATGGACACGGGCCCATGCGAGCTCTCGAGCGTGTCCATCCGGCTCTCCTGTGGTGCGGCGTCGAAGCGCCGCGAGCGCTTCGTCGTTACAGCGTAGCGGCGAACTCCTTGATCCACGGCCGCAGCTCGGGGCCGAGGTCGTCGCGGTCGCTCGCGAGCTGCATGATCGCCTTGATGTAGTCGAGCTTGTCGCCCGTGTCGTAGCGGCGGCCGCGGAAGATCACGCCGTACACGTCGACGTTGTTCTCGTCGGCGGCGACCTCCTTGAGCGCGTCGGTGAGCTGGATCTCGTTGCCCTTGCCCGGCTGCGTGTGCTCGAGGACGGGGAAGATCTCGGGCGTGAGGAGGTAGCGGCCGATGATCGCGAGGTTCGAGGGTGCGTCCTCCTTCGCCGGCTTCTCGACGAGGTCGAGCACCTTCACGACGTCGGGGTCGTCGGTCGCCTCGACCGACGCGCAGCCGTACATGCTGATCTGGTCGGGGTCGACCTCCATGAGCGCGATGACCATGGCGCCGCGCTGTTCGTTGACCTCGATCATCTTCGGCAGCAGCGGGTCGCGCTCGTCGATCAGGTCGTCGCCGAGCATGACGGCGAAGGGCGAGTCGCCCACGTGCGCCTTCGCGCGGAAGACCGCGTGGCCGAGGCCCTTGGGCTCGCCCTGGCGCAGCAAGTGGACGTCGGCGAGCTCGCTCGAGCGCTGCACGTGACCGAGCTTGCGGTCGTCGCCCTTCTCGGTGAGCTTGCCCTCGAGCTCGGGAACCGAGTCGAAGTGGTTGGCGATCGCGTTCTTGTTGCGACCGATGATCATGAGCACATCACGGATGCCCGCTGCGACGGCCTCCTCGACGACGTACTGAATCGCGGGCTTGTCGACGACGGGGAGCATCTCCTTCGGCGTCGCCTTCGTTGCGGGCAGGAAGCGGGTGCCGAGACCCGCGACCGGCATGACCGCCTTGATGTGGGATGGTTCCATGCCCATCACCATAAGCGACACGCGGGAAGAACCGGGCATCGGCCGCGGCCCGTCGTCGCGCCCGCGCGCGGGCGAAGACATAGTGTGGATCGTGTGACGGGCGCGATCGACGACGAGAAGGACGCGATCCGCCGCGCCGTGCGCGCCTCGCGCCTCGCGCGACCGGACGCCGAGCGCACCGCCGCGGCCGACGCGATCGCGCAGCGCGGATCCGCCCTCGTCGCGCGCGCGGGCGCCGCGACCGTCGCCTGCTACCTCTCCTCCCCCGACGAGCCGCCGACGCGCGCGCTCATCGCGGCGCTGCAGCGGGAGGGGATCCGCGTCCTGCTGCCGATGATCCGTCCCGGCCGCGTGCTCGACTGGGGCGAGCACGCGGGCGAGGAGCGCCGCACCCGCCTCGGCGTGCCCGAGACCGTCGCGGATCCGCTCGGCCCGAGCGCCATCCGCGAGGCCGGCCTTGTGTTCGCTCCCGCGGCGGCCGTGGATCTCGAAGGCAGGCGGCTCGGCTGGGGCGGCGGCTACTACGACCGCGCGCTCGCGCTGCTGCCGTCACGGCGACCTGTCTGGGCGGTGCTCTATGATTCCGACGTGGTCGACCGCGTCCCGCACGAGGCCCACGATCTGCCCGTGGCGGGCGCCGTGACGCCGACCCGCACGCTGTCGTTCGATCGCTGAAGCGCTCGCCGCGCCCGCGCGATCCTCCCGAGAGGTCACCGATCCATGCCCACCTACGCGTACGCCTGCACGTCCTGTGGACACACGTTCGACGCCGTCCAGTCATTCAGCGAGCCCTCGCTGACGGAATGCCCCGAGTGCGGGGGCGTCCTGCGCAAGCAGTACGGATCGATCGGCGTCACCTTCAACGGATCAGGCTTTTACCGGACCGACTCGCGCGCGTCTGGTGGCGATTCGGGTTCGAAGACGGCATCATCTTCCTCGGTGGCCTCGACCCAGACGGCGAGCGCCTCCTCGTCGGGAGACTGATTCGGCACCGGCGACGACAACGACGAGGGGCCCGATGCCCCGAGGGGGAAGAACATGTTCCAGGGATTCAAAGAGTTCATCATGCGCGGCAATGTCGTCGAGCTCGCTGTCGCGGTCGTCATCGGCGGTGCGTTCAGCGCGATCGTCACGGCGTTCGTCGACAACATCGTGAACCCGCTCCTCGGTGCCTTCGTTCCGACGGGCGACCTCGGCGCGTGGACCCTCACGATCCCGGGCCTCTTCACCGACGCGCAGCTCGGCATCGGGGGCATCATCTCCGCCATCATCAACTTCCTCGCGATCGCGCTCGTCGTGTACCTCGCGCTCGTGCTGCCCATGAACAAGCTCGCCGAGCGCCGCGCGGCTCGCCAGCCGGCCGAGGTCCTTCCCCCGACGCAGGAGGAGCTCCTCACCGAGATCCGCGACCTGCTCGCGGCGCAGAACAACGGCACGCCGCGCGCCTGACCCGTACAGAAGAAGGCGCCGCCCCTGCTCGGGGCGGCGCCTTCTTCGTGTTCAGTAGTGCGGCGGGCGATCGCGCCGGAGGCGATCGTCGTTCGCGCCCTTGGGGCCGCGCGGCGCCTCCGGATCCGCGTCGTCATCGCGCAGGGTCGCCTCGGCGTCGGAGTCGCTCAGCGTGCCCTCGACGGGCGTGAGGCGCGCGCGGCGGGATCCGCGCACGCGCTCGACGCGCTGACGCTCGTCGCCTGCCATGCGCGTCAGGGAAGCGGCGCGGTGTCTTCGTCGACGCGGTCGACGTCGGCGCCGATGCCGAGCACGGCAGCGACTCGCTCGGCGACCGTGCGCGGGTCGCTGTAGAGGTCGAACGCGTGCACGCGGACGTAGTGCCAGCCGAGGCGGCGCAGCACCTGCGGACGCAGGCGCAGCGACTCGCGCAGCGACTCGCCGCGCGCCTCGGGATCCGACTCGACGATGACGGCGCGGCCGTTCGCCTGAGCGACGAGCGGCAGCAGCCCGCGGTAGTCGACCTCGACGGCGACGCCCATGCGTCTCAGTTCACGCGCGAGCGCGCGCGTTAGCGGATCCGCGTCGTCCTCGCGGCGCAGCTCCTTCGCGCGCTCCTCGTACGAGCGCAGGATGTTCATGAGCAGCGCGGCGCCGTTCGAGAAGCGGCCGTCGTCGATGTCCGGCGGACGCACGCACGAGACGAGCACCATCGAGCGGCGGGCGCGGGTCATGCCGACCGTCAGCAGCCGCTCGCCGTCGTCGCCCGACAGGTCGCCGAGCTCGCTCAGCACGCGCCCGTGGCGGGTCTTGCCGTAGCCGAGCGAGAAGATCACGCGGTCGCGGCTCTCGGCGACCGACTCCTCGAGCGTCAGCACCGCGAGCGGCTCGGCCGTCTCGCGCGAGACGAAGTCGGCGACGTCGGTGCGGCCCGAGAAGGCGGCGGTGATCGCGGCGCGCACGCGGTCGGCGTGCTTGCGGCTGGCCGTGACGACCATGAGCGATTCCTTCGGCCGGTGCACGGCGTGCTCGACCACGAGCGTCACGACGCGCTCGACCTCGGGATCCGGGCTCTCGACGGCGCCCGTCTCGGGGTCGGGAGCGCCCGATCCACCCTCGACGAAGTCGACCGAGAGGCTGCCGCGGCCGAGGTACGAGCCCGCCCACGGCAGCGACGCGATCTCGCCGCCGTAGAAGGCGTCGTTCACGAGGCTCGCGAGGTCCTCGCCGCCCGCGCGGTAGCTGCGGGTGAGGGTCTCGACGGGAAGGACCTCCGCGATGCGCTCGAACGCGCTGCGGTCGTCGCGGTCGGCGTCCGACGCCTCGGGCGCGGGGCCGGCCGTCGAGATGTCGAACGCCGTGGGGCGCTGCGTGACGGGGTCGCCGAACGCGACGACCTGCGTCGCTCGCCGGATCGCGGGCGCCGCCTCGGCGAGGTCGATCGCCGCCGAGTCGACGAGCATGACCGTGTCGAAGCGCTCGGTGTCGGGAATCATCGGCACGTCGTACGGCGTCGCAAGCCACACGGGCGCGAGCGTGCGCATGAGACTCGGCGCGTCGGCGAACAGCTGCGACGGCGTAACCTCGCCGCGCATGATCGCGCGGCGCAGCCGGTCGGATTCCTCGGGCTCGTCGACGATGCCGATCTTCCACTGGCCCGCGAGCTGCCAGGCGAGGAGCGGACCGGACGCGGCCGCGTGCGCCTCGTCGACGAGGCGGAAGTCCTTCTCGAGCCGGTCGACGACGCTCGTTGAGGCGCCGAGGAGCGACGTGTCGGTGCGCAGCAGGTGCTCGAGCGCCGACTGCCACCACGTGAACTCGAGCTCCTCACCCACGCGCGCCTCGTCGACGTGGCGCACCGAGAGCTCGGTCAGCAGGGGCGCAAGGCCGAGGCCGTCGAGCTTCGCGCGCAGCTCGGCGCGCTCGACGATGTTCTCGAACACGTCGGATTCGGCGGCGAGGCCCGCGAGCGTGCGGATGAGGCGCTCCACGGGCAGTGCGGCGAGGCGCGTGCCGCGCCCGAGCGCGCCGTCGAGCGAGGCGAGCTGCGCCTCGATCTTCTGCCATTCCTCCTGCACCTCGGCGAGGCCGAGCGGCACCTCGGGGGCGCTCGCGCCCTCGACGAGGTGCTTCCACTGCGCCCGCTGGTGCTGGATCCGCGTGAGCGCCGCGTGCATGTCGGCGACGTGCACGCCGGGGCGCACGAGCTCGCGCGCGAGGCGCTTGAGGCGGCGGCGCTGCGCGCTCGACATGCCCGAGGAATCGCGCCGCGAGCCGTGCGCCTTGATCATGTCGGTCAGCGGACGCTCGAAGGCGATGGGCTGGAACTTGTCGAGCGAATCGCGGATGCCGTGCAGCAGGCGCAGGTATTCGCCGAGCTCGTCGAGCGTCGTGAAGGCGCGCATGTGCGTCTGCGAGATGAGGTCGTAGCCCCGCTCGAGGAGCCCCGGGACGCCCGTCTCGTGCAGCTCGCCGGCGAGTGCGTGCGCCTCGCGCGCGGCCGCCGTCGTGTCGAAGCTCACGCCGTACCAGGGCGAGTCATCCGGGCCCACGCGGAACTCGCCGAGACGTGCGGCGAGCGCGAGCGTGCGCGCGGCGTCGCCGCGGTCGCCCGCGAGCTTCTCGAGCGCCTCGGGCGAAAGGCGCGCCGACGAGGTCGGCGGCACGGGCAGCGACGCGAGGCGCGTGAGCTCGCGCGTGATGTCGAGCACAGAGACGCCGAGCTCGCGACGCGGCGTCACGAGCGCCTCGCGGTAGTCGCGCAGCACTGCGCGCAGCCGCACGAGCGCGTCGTCGACGTCACTGACGTTCGGCTGCGTCGCCTTCTCGTTGCGGCCGATCGCGCGGATCAGGTCGCTGCGCAGGCTCGTGGGCGAGACGGCCAGGCCGTCGAGATGGATCCCGCGCAGGCGGTGGACGACGCCGTCGAGCGTCGAGCGCCGCGCGCTCACGACGAGCACGCGCTTGCCCGCGCGCACGAGCTCGCCGACGGCGTTGATGACCGTCTGCGTGCCGCCCGTGCCGGGCAGCGTGTGCACGGCGAGCGACTGGCCCGCCGTGATGCGCGCGAGCACAGCCTCTTGCTCGGCGTCTGCGTCGAGGAGCAGCGTGTCGGAGGCGGGGGCGCGATCGTCGGGGTTCGACGGCAGCGCAATGGGCCGCGCCTCCTGCACCGACCGCAGGTCGTCCTCGTGCCCGCCGAGGGCGTTGAGGAGCGGGTGGTCCATCGTGCGCAGGTCGCGCACCATGGGGCTCGCGACGTCGGCGAAGGTCGACACGACGAGGCGCGCCTTGACCGAGAACGTGTCGACGTGGCTCGTCAGCTGGCGCAGCCGGTCGATGACGGGCTGGGGCTGGAACAGGCCGTCCTGGTAGGCGAGCGACGCGAGGGCGACGCCGTCGAGGTCGACGCCGAAGTGATCGCGCGCGGCGCGCACGAGCTCGGGGTTGACCGTGAAGTGGCCGCGCAGCTTGAGCTCGAAGTCTGCGTGGTGGCGGCGCAGACCAAGCGGGCGGAGCAGAACGGGGGCGGTGAACCGCTCGCCGCCGACGCGCCACGTGGCGACGCCGACCGCGAGGCGCACGGCGTCGATGCCGCGTGCCGTGCGGAGCTCGACGTTCTTCGCGGCGATGCGCTCGGCCGCGAGGCGGGCCCCGCGCAGCGCGACCTCGTCGCGGAAGAGGTTCGACAGCAGCGTGGAGCGCCCCGTGATGAACTGCGGGAGGCTGCCGGGATGCGCCGTCGTCATCTCGATGAACGACTCGGGGCCCTCGCGGTACCTCAGGAGCGTCGACTCGCCCCCGAGGCGGGACGCGGCCTGTCGCAGGCGCTCCCGCTCCGTGTCGGCGACGTGCGCGACGGGCACGCCGGGTTCTGCCACCTGCAGATCGCTCGGATTCACGCTGCCCCCCGTTCCGGACAGCGCCGCTGAGCCCTTGATACGCCACACACGCGCAAGGGTACGCATCGCGAGGCCGTTTGCCGCGCCGGATCGCCGGTTTGTCGGCAATCCCGCGTGCGGATTCCGCCCGCGTGCCGACTCAGCGCGCTCACACGGCGCGAGTTCGCGGATCCGTCCCCATCCGGCCGCCTGCGCGCGCGGTCCGCCCCGCCGTGCCGCGAGGATGGATCCATGAGCGACGACATCTCGACACCCGGCGCCACGGTCGTGGGCGCCGACGGCCTGCGCCGCCCCGCGTGGGCCGAGCAGAGCGACCTCCTGCGCGAGTACTACGACACCGAGTGGGGCATGCCCGTGCGCGACGAGCGCGGCGTCTTCGAGCGGCTCAGCCTCGAGGCGTTCCAGTCGGGCCTCAGCTGGGCGACGGTGCTGCGCAAGCGGCCCGCCTTCCGCACCGCGTTCGCCGGCTTCGATCCCGATGCGGTCGCAGCCTTCGACGACGCCGACGTCGAGCGGCTGCTCGCCGACGCCGGCATCATCCGCAACAGGGCGAAGGTGCTCGCGACGATCGACAACGCCCGGGCGACCGTCGCGCTGCGCGAGGACGGCACCGATCTCGCCGAGCTCGTGTGGTCGTTCCGCCCCGCCGAGACGCCCGCGCCCGTGACGGCGGCCGACGTGCCCTCGACGAGCGAGCAGTCGATCGCCCTGTCGGCCGAGCTCAAGCTCCGAGGCTTCCGCTGGGTCGGGCCGACGACGATGTTCGCCCTCATGGAGGCGATCGGCATCGTCGACACGCACCTCGTGAGCAGCCACCGCCGCGGCTCGAGCGGCGTGTGGTGACGAGCGAGGACCCCGGGCCTCTCCCCTGGGCCCGGGGTCCTCGCGGTTCGTGACGGCTCGGTCAGTGTTCCACGGCCTTCTCGGCGCCGTGCCCCGTCAGCGAGCGCACGTCCATCTCGGCGGCGAGGCGCGGATCCTCCTTCCCGCGGCCGATGAACGATCCGACGAACCCGAGCAGGAACCCGACGGGGATCGACACGATGCCGGGGTTCGACAGCGGGAAGATCGCGATGTCGATCGACGGGAACACGCTCGTGTCGGTGCCAGAGAACACGGGCGAGAGCACGATGAGGATGATGGCCGCGCCGAGGCCGCCGTACATGCTCATGACCGCGCCGGCCGTCGTGAACTTCCGCCAGAACAGCGAGTAGAGGATCGTCGGCAGGTTGGCCGAGGCCGCGACCGCGAAGGCGAGCGCCACGAGGAACGCCACGTTCTGGCCCTGCACGCCGATGCCGCCGATGATCGCGAGGGCCCCGACGACGAGGGTCGTGATGCGGGCGACCCGCACCTCGCTGTCGCCCGAGGCCTTGCCCTTCTTGATGACGCTCGCGTAGATGTCGTGTGCGAACGACGCCGACGCCGTGATCGTGAGGCCCGCGACGACCGCGAGGATCGTCGCGAAGGCGACCGCCGAGATGAAGCCCATGAGCAGCGGCCCGCCGAGCGCGTTCGCGAGCAGCGGCGCCGCCGAGTTCACGCCGCCCGGCGCGGAGAGGATCTGCTCGGTGCCGAGCAGGGCGCCCGCGCCGTAGCCGAGCACGAGGCTCAG
The DNA here is from genome assembly GCA_029267645.1 of Microbacterium sp. Classification (GTDB taxonomy): domain Bacteria; phylum Actinomycetota; class Actinomycetes; order Actinomycetales; family Microbacteriaceae; genus Microbacterium. Next base: position 933 of record JAJUIM010000050.1, on the reverse strand, counting down.
CAGGTAGAACAGGCCGATCAGCCAGATCGCCCACACGACCGACCGGCGCGCCTCCTTGGCGGTCGGCACGGTGTAGAAGCGCATGAGCACGTGCGGCAGGCCCGCCGTGCCGAGCACGAGCGCGAGGCCGAGCGACAGGAAGTCGACCGGGTTGGCGTACTGCAGGCCCGGCGCGAGGATCGCCTCGCCGTTGTCCGACGCGGCGACGGCCGCCTCGAGCAGGCCGCTGAGGTTGAAGCCGTGGATCGCGAGCACCCAGATCGCCATGACGACCGCGCCGCCGATGAGCAGGAACGCCTTGACGATCTGCACCCAGGTCGTGCCCTTCATGCCGCCGATCAGCACGTACAGCACCATGACGATGCCGACGACCGCGATGACGACCGACTGGCCGATGCGCCCGTCGATGCCCATGAGCAGCGCGACGAGCCCGCCCGCGCCCGCCATCTGCGCGAGCAGGTAGAAGAAGCACACGGCGAGCGTCGTGAGCGCGGCCGCCATGCGCACGGGCCTCTGCTTGAGGCGGAACGACAGCACGTCGGCCATCGTGAACTTGCCCGTGTTGCGCATGAGCTCGGCGACGAGCAGCAGCGCGACGAGCCAGGCGACGAGGAATCCGATCGAATACAGGAATCCGTCGTATCCGTTCACGGCGATCGCGCCGACGATGCCGAGGAACGACGCCGCCGAGAGATAGTCGCCCGAGATCGCGAATCCGTTCTGCGGCCCGGAGAACGAGCGACCGCCCGCGTAGTAATCGGCCGCCGACGCGTTGTTGCGGCTGGCCCGGATCACGATGAACATCGTCACGGCCACGAAGGCCGCGAAGATCGACATATTGAGGATCGGATTCGTCTCGATCTCATCGACCGCGGCGGCGAAGACGGATCCCGCCTGTGCGAACCATTCGTTCATGCGCCCGCCTCCTGCTTC
>JAJUIM010000412.1 GCA_029267645.1 Microbacterium sp. | reverse complement strand
GCCGCCCCATTATCCGAGACAGGCTTCTGACCTCTCCGCGGGCCGGGTACGATCGTGCCCAGCGTCGCGTGCCGGTGGCAGACCGTGTCAGGCATGGAGGCGTGGGATCCGAAGGAGCACGACACGATGATGTCGAACCCTTCGCCCTCACATGGCTGAGGGCGACAACGCAGGGCGCGAGCGCGCCCGCCTGACCGCCTGGGCGGCCGAGCTTCGGCGCGTGCACTCGCGCCTCCGTCAGGCGCTGCGCGTCGCGCAGGACGCTGCCTTGACGGGCAGCTCGCTCGAGGAAGCCAGCCGCGAGCTGCTGCTGTTCTGCCACGGCTTCTGCACCGCGCTGACGAGGCACCACGAAGGCGAGGACCGCGAGCTCTTCCCGGCGATCGCCGCCGAGCACCCCGAACTGGGGGACACGCTGCGCAGACTTCAGCAGGATCACTCGATGATCAGCCACCTCGTCGCAGGCCTGCAGTCCTCCGCACGCGGAACCGGTACAGCGGATGGCCTCGCGGGGCATCTTGAGGGCATCGCCGCGATCATGGAGAGTCACTTCCGCTACGAGGAACGAGAGCTCCTCGAGGTGCTCGAGACGCTCGCCCTCGACGCCGATCCGCAACGCGTGCTCGGCCCGCTCTGACCCCTACCCACCCGCGAACGGCGGCAGGACGTCGATCGTGGCGTCGGGCGCGAGCGGGGTGTCGGCGTCGTGCCGGGATCCGTCGACGAGCAGGGCGCAGCGGGGGAGGACGCCCGCGAGGCCGGGGTGGTCCTCGACGAGGGCGGCGCGGAGGGCGTCGAGGGTGGCCTCGTCGCGCAGCTCCTCGGCGGCACCGGCGGCCTCCTCGGCAGCAGCGAAGAAGCGCACGCGGATCATCGCGACCACCCCTCGGCGAGCGCGGAGACGCGGTCGGCTGCGTCGGCGGCGGGAGCGCCTCGCCCAGCGGCGAGCCCCACGAGGAAGGCGGTGAGGGGAGCGGCGGGGCGGGCGACGCCGTGCGCGACGTCGCGCGCGAGGTCGAGCACGCGCGCCACGTCGACGTCGGCCGGGTCGATGCCCAGCTCGTCGCAGGCGGCGCGCACCCACTCGTCGAGCGCCTCAGGGGGCAGGCGGTCGGCCATCAGAACTCCTCTCCGTCGCGGCGCCAGTCGCCGCTGCGGCCGCCCGACTTCGCGACGATCCGCGCGTTCTCGATGAGCGCCGTGCGATCGATGCCCTTGACCATGTCGAGCACGGCGAGGGCCGCGACCGTGACGGCGGTGACGGCCTCCATCTCGACGCCCGTGCGGTCGGCCGTGCGGCACGTCGCCTCGATCTCGACGCCCTCGTCGGTCATCCGCAGGTCGACGCTCGCGCCGTGCACGCCGATGACGTGCGCGAGCGGCAGCAGCTCGGGCGTGCGCTTGGCGGCCTGGATCCCCGCGATGCGCGCGACCGCGAGCACGTCGCCCTTCGGGACGGATCCGTCTCGCAGCGCCGCGACCGTCTCGGGCGCGACGCGCACGAAGCCGCGCGCCGTCGCCGCGCGCACGGTCGGCTGCTTGGCGGTGACGTCGACCATGCGGGCGTTGCCTGCGTCGTCGAGGTGGGTGAAGCGCGGGGACGTCATGACACCAGCATGACATCGACGAGATCGCCGCGCGCGACCTCCGCGACGTCGGCCGGCACGATCGCATACCCCTCGGCGCGCCCGAGACCGCCCACGAGGTGCGAACCGGATCCGCCCGCCGTCGCGGGCCGCACCCCGTCCGCCTCGAGCGCGATCGGCATCACCTGGTCGCGCCCCGGCGGCGTGCGCCAGCCGGCGACGGCGCGCAGGCGGATCCGCGGACGGTCGACGACCGCGCGCCCCTGCAGCGCGAGCAGCGCGGGGCGCACGAACATCTCGAACGAGACGGCGACGCTCACGGGGTTGCCCGGCAGCCCGAAGAACAGCGCGCCGTCGTCGAGCGCGCCGAAG
>JAJUIM010000392.1 GCA_029267645.1 Microbacterium sp. | reverse complement strand
GGCGGGCGTCGGCGGCCGGGGCGGCTCAGCCGCGGCGGGCGTCGGCGGCGGCCGCGACGAGCGCCGCGATCGCGCGGCGGTCGGGCTTGCCGCTCGACAGCCGGGGCAGGGCGGCGACGCGGTGGATCCTGTCGGGGCGCGCGGGCTTGCCCGCCGCGGCCTCGGCGGCGTCGCGGGCGGCCGCGAGGGATCCGCCCTCCCCCTCGACGACGATGACTGGCGTCTCGCCCCACCGGGGGTGCGGGCCCCCGACGACGACCGCGCCCTCGAGGCCTGGGACCTCGCGCACGGCGTGCTCGACGCGGTCGAGCGAGACGTTGACGCCGCCCGAGACGATGACGTTGTCGATGCGGCCCGTCACGCGGACGATGCCGGCGTCGACGGATCCGGCGTCGCCCGTGCGGTACCAGCGCGCGCCGTCGTCGACGACGAACGCCGCGGTCGTGCGGGCCTCGTCGCCGAGATAGCCGTCGGCGAGGGTCGGGCCCGAGATGCGCAGTTCACCTTCGACGACCGCGACGCGCACGCCGTCGAGGGGCACGCCGTCGTAGACGCAGCCGCCGCTCGTCTCGGTGGATCCGTAGGTGCGCACGACGCGTGCGCCGAGGGCGAGGGCGCGCTCGCGCAGCGCGTCGGGCAGGCGCTGCCCGCCGACGAGGATCGTCTCGAACGAGGCGAGCGCGCGGGCCGTGCGGGGGTCGTGCTCGGCGGCCTCGACGAGCGTCTGCAGCTGCGCGGGCACGAGCGAGGTGTAGGTCGGCACGGGGGCGCCGCCCTCGAACGATCGCATGCCGCTCGCGGCATGCACGAACGCCTCGGCCGTGAAGCGCCCCGCGAGGATGGCCGGATCCCTGCCCGCGACGAGCGCGCGCACCATGACCTGCACGCCCGCGATGTAGCCGCCGCTCAGCGGCAGCAGCCAGTGTCCCTCGCCGATCCGTGCCGCCGTCGCGAGGGCCGAGGACGTGAGCGCCGAGCGCGACAGGGCGACCGACTTCGGCACGCCCGTGGATCCCGACGTCGTGAGCACGACCGCGGTGCCCGCGGGCACCTCGCGCGGCAGCTCGCCTGCCTGCCCGAGCGCGATCGCGGGCCCCGCCCCGAGCACGGCGCCGCGCAGCGCGCGCAGCAGCTCCCGCGGATCCGCCCCCTCCACCCGCTCAAGCCGCATGTTGGGTGCTCCCCCGGGGTGGGAATCCACAAGTCTCCGCCGAGTCTTCAAGTCTCCGAGAAGTCCAACCGGAGTTCCGGTGGACTTTTCGGAGACTTGTGGAGCAGGCGGAGACTTGTGGACTCGTGGGCACGGGACCCTCGCTCAGAAGTGGTAAGGGAAGGTCGACCAGTCGGGGGCGCGCTTCTCGAGGAATGCGTCGCGGCCCTCGACGGCCTCGTCGGTGCCGTAGGCCAGGCGGGTCGTCTCGCCCGCGAAGAGCTGCAGCCCGACCATGCCGTCGTCGGTCGCGTTGAACGCGTATTTCAGCATGCGGATCGCGGTGGGCGACTTCGTGAGGATCGTGCGGGCCATCGCGATCGCCTCGCGCTCGAGGTCCTCGTGCGGCACGACCCGGTTGACGGCGCCCATCTCGTATGCGCGCTCGGCAGAGTACTCCTCGGCGAGGAAGAACACCTCGCGCGCGAGCTTCTGGCCGATCTGCTTCGCGTAGTAGGCCGAGCCGTAGCCCGCGTCGAAGGATCCGACGTCGGCGTCGGTCTGCTTGAACTTGCCGTGCTCGCGCGATGCGATCGTGAGGTCGCACACGGCGTGCAGCGAGTGCCCGCCGCCCGCGGCCCAGCCCGGCACGACGGCGATGACGACCTTCGGCATGAAGCGGATGAGCCGCTGCACCTCGAGGATGTGCAGGCGCCCCGCGCGCGCCGGATCCGTCACGGCCGCGTCGTCGTCGGAGTACTTGTACCCATCGCGGCCGCGGATGCGCTGGTCGCCGCCCGAGCAGAACGCCCAGCCGCCGTCCTTGGGGCTCGGCCCGTTGCCCGTGAGCAGCACGCAGCCGATCTTCGGATCCGTGCGCGCGATCTCGAGCGCGCGGAACAGCTCGTCGACCGTCGCGGGGCGGAACGCGTTGCGCACCTCGGGCCGGTCGAACGCGATGCGCGCGAT
>JAJUIM010000239.1 GCA_029267645.1 Microbacterium sp. | reverse complement strand
GGCGAGCGCCGGGATCCTTCGCCACCCGAGGCGCTGGGGCGCGCCGCGCATGCCGCGCCCGGACACCGTCGCGAACCGCTTCATCTCCTTGAGGAACCGCACGTCGACGTACACCGACGCCGCCCCCAGCACGACCATGACGGCTGCGACGACCGCCGCGACGCCCGGCTGCTGCGTGCCGATCGCCTGATAGAGCGTCGTCGACAGCACCGAGAAGTCGGCGGGCGTGCCGAGCACGTAGGCGACGCCGAACTCGCCGAGCGCCTTCGCGAAGATGAGCGTCGCGGCCGACAGCACGGCCGGGGTGAGCAGCGGCAGCACGATGCGACGGGTGCGGAGCGCGGCCGAGGCCCCGAGCACCTGGGCGGCCTCCGACAGGTCGTCCGGCACGTTCTTGATCGCGTTCGTGGTGAGCAGGATCACGAACGGCACGAAGTGCATCGTGAAGATGATGAGGATCGGCACGGGGCCGTACGCGAGCCAGTCGGGCGGCGTCAGCCCCATCGATTCCAGCCAGCCCGGCGCGCCGCCGATCCGCCGGTTCTTGAAGATCGTCGTCCATGCGAGGGCGAACGTCCACGCCGGAAGCATGTACGGCACGATGAGCGCCGTCGAAAACCAGCGCCGGCCGGGCAGGTCGGTGCGCGCGAGCAGCCACGCGACGGGCACGCCGATCGCGAGAGCCGTGACGATGGATCCGAGCGCGAGCAGCAGCGTGTTGCGCAGCGGCTCGTAGAAGATGATCTCGGCGACCGGCGACGCGAACACCCGCTCGAGGTAGTACGAGGTGAAGCTGCCTGCGGGCGACCCCGTGCGCACGTCGTCGCCGAAGCTCACCTGGATCGCGCCGAGCAGCATCGACACGACGGGCGCGACGATGAGGTATCCGAAGACCGCGACGAGGATCAGGCCGAGCAGCGTCGCCGGGTGGGCCAGCGCGAGGCGCGCCCGATGCCGCCACGGCATCGTGCGGCGCGGCTCCTCATCGCGCCGCCCCTCGCGGCGCTCTGTGGAGCGTTCCACCTCGACGAGCATCTCGGATCCCTTCTGTCGGCGACGTGTCGACGGTAGGAATCCGGGACGAATGGGAAGCGGCCCGCACGTGGCGCGCGAGTGAACGCGTGTGGAACGCTCCACAAGTGTTCATGTCGGGCCGTTCCAGTCGCACGTCCGACCCCATCTCGCGAGGGATGCAGCAGGAAGCGCGACCTGAACCGCCCTACCGCCGCCCGAACACCCGCAGCAGCCTGCGCATGCCGTGCTGCTCGGGCGGGAGGTCGTGCGTGAGCATCGCGGCGATGTCGGGGGTGGGGGCCGAGCGGGATCCCTGGATCCGCCGCCGCTCGCGCAGGCCGTGGCCGAGCGCGAGGCGCGCGCCGCGGAGGGCGCCCGTCCACGCGGGGCGGGCGGATCCCGTGACGGTCGCCTTCGCGAGCATCATCGCGTAGAGCAGCGCGAAGCGGGGCAGGATCACGCGGCGGAGGCCCCGCGGCACGTTCTTCGTCAGCAGCACGAGCAGGTTCTGGAAGTTCTGTCGCACGGTGAAGCCGGGGATCCGCGCGCTCGACGCCCCGATCTTGTGGTGCACCACGGCGGCGGGATCGGCGACGATCGCGTGGCCGCGAAGGCGCGCACGGAACCCCACGTCGATGTCCTCGAAGTAGGCGAAGAACACGTCGTCGAACAGCCCGATGTCGACGAACAGCTCGCGCCGGAACAGCGATGCGCCACCCGACGCCGAGAACACGGGTCCCGCCTCGGGCGCCGCCGCGGCGTCGAGGCCGCGCGCGCTCGGGAACGGCATGCCCCACGTGCTCATCGCGTCGCCCGCCGTGTCGATCGTGCCGTCGAGGATGGGATCGTCGCTCGCGCGCAGCATGAGACCCGTCGCGATCGACGCGCCCGTGCGCTCGAGCGCCGCATCGAGCGCGGCGAGCCAGGTCGGATCCGGCACCGCGTCGTTGTTCAGCAGCGCGACGGCTTCGTACCCCGTGTCGAGCGCGTGGCCGATGCCGACGTTCACGCCGCCCGCGAAGCCGAGGTTCTCGGGCTCCTCGTGCAGGGCGAACTCGCGCCGACCGGCGTGCGGCGTCACACCGAGCGCGGCGTGGCCGATCCGCTCGCGCAGGCGCGCGGCGTCGTCGCCCGCGGATCCGTTGTCGATCACGAGCACGTCGAACGCGTCGTGCGTCTGGCGCTCGAGCGCGTCGAGGCAGGCGAGCGTGTCGTCCAGGCCGTTCCAGTTGAGCACGACCACGAGCGTGCGCATCATGCGCGGACCCCCTTGCGAATGGCGGCGATCATGGCGATCTGCACGAGCAGCACGCTCGCCTCGGCGGCCGCGAGGCCCGTCGCACCGCCGACCGCGCCGAGCTGCGCCGACAGGATGAGCGTCGTCGGGATCCCCACAACTGCGCCCGCGACGACGCTCGCGAACACCTGCTTGGGCCGCCCCCACGCGATGAGCACGTGGCGCCCCGTCGCCGTCGACATCGACAGGCAGAACGTCGCGACGCCGAACAGCACGGCGGTCGGGCGGTCGATCGCGACGCCGGATCCGAATGCGAGCGCCGTGAGCCACGGCCCCGCGAGCGCGAACAGGGCGAAGCCGAGCGCGCCGAGGCCCGCGTGCAGCACGAGCGCGCGGCGCACGCGCGCGCCGAAGTGGGCGCGGTCGTCCTCGACGACCCACCCCTGCAGCGCGTTGCCCTGGGCGCCGACGACCGTCTGGCCCATGCGCCACAGCTTGTCGCCCGAGACGTACGTGCCCGCCTGTGCCGTCGAGGCGCCCGCCGTCACGAGCGACACCGCGAGCGCCGTGTACGCGCCGCTGACGGTCTCGGTCGCGGCGGCAGACAGCTGGCGGCGCGCGAAGCGCAGCGACTCGCCCCAGCCCGTCACGAGCTCGCGCGGCCGCACGACGCGCAGGGCGTAGCCGCCCACGCCGCCGACGATCGCCGCGATGAGCAGGATCGGGTACCAGGCCACGGCGCCGCCCGCGACGACGATGACGGCGCCCCCGGCGGTCGCGACGGCGCGCGGCAGCAGCTCGAACCCGATGAGCGGCAGCGGCGTGCCGAGGCCGATGAGGTACCAGCTCGAGGTGAGGCCGCCGAGCGTGATCGCGGCGGCCATCAGCGCAGCGTCTGCGCCGAAGCCCGCGGGCGCGAGGGTCCACGCGACGACGGCCCCTGCGACGAGCGCCGGGACGACGAGCGCGAGCCGGGCGCGGGTGCCGCGGGCGAAGAGATCCGCGCGCCCCTCGGGCGCGGCGAGCGCGACGAGCGTGGGGCCCTGCACGTTCAGCCCGAGGCCGACCGCGAGCGCGAGGAATCCGCCGACCGATTGCCCGACGGCGATCGCGACCCACGCCTCGCTGCCGGCGGCGCGCGCGAGCACGGGGAGAATGAGGAACGGGATGAGGGCCGAGAAGGCCGGAATCGTCGAGAAGCTCAGCAGGCGCCGCGTGAGAGACATG
>JAJUIM010000413.1 GCA_029267645.1 Microbacterium sp. | reverse complement strand
TCGGCCGCGAGGGGCGTGTCGCGGGGTGCGGACGGAGGGGCTGTCATGGAGTTCTCCCTGTTCGGCGGACGCCTCGGCGTCGAGGCGTGAGAACTCCCCCTCTGTCATGGGCCTGAGAGCTTCGACGCGGAGCGTCTTTCACCGTCGGCGGCAGCGGCGAGCGCTGCGCTTTTCAGAGCGGCCCGAGCCGTCACGGTAGGGATACCTGAGAGATTGGCGGGGAGGCGTGCTCCTTCGGTGACCGGACCGGATCCGGCGCTCTCCCGCGCGGCTCGTGGGGCCTTCTTCAGTTATGCGCTCAGCGTACCCGGCCGCGGCGCGCGACACGATCCCCCGCGGCCGAAGGCCTCAGGCGGGCAGCTGCGCGGCCTCCCGCTGCGCGAAGAACTCGCGCTCGAGCTCGGCGGAGCGACGAAAGGCCGCGCGCATGCGCGCGAGCTGCGGGCCCGACGCCCGCCTGGCCGCGCCCTGCGTCCAGCGGATCGCCTCGAGCGTCGCCGCGCGGAACGCGGGATCGTCGTACGTCTCGAGCCAGTCGCGGTAGGGATGATCCGGACGGTTCGACGCGGCGAGCGCGCGCCCGACGTCGTCGTACACCCAGAAGCAGGGCAGCACGGCGGCGACGAGCACGGCGTAGTCGCCGTCGTCCGCCGCGCGGCGCAGGTGCCGGGTGTACTCGGCCGTCACCTCCGACATCTCCCCCGCGCCCGCCGCGCCCCGCGAGCGGTGCAGCTCCTGCTCGGTCTCGATGCAGCTCACCGCGGCCGCGTCCCAGAACGCGCGCTCGTCGGCGCTCGGCGCGAGCCGGGCCGCAGCGCGCAGCACCTCGGCGTACGCGTCGAGGTAGAGCGCGTCCTGGCGCAGGTAGTGCGAGAAGCGAGCTTCGTCGAGGGTTCCCGACGCGAGCCCCGCGACGAAGTCGTCGCCCGCGATCCCGCGCCGCACGTCGGCGATGTCCTCCCACCACGCTTCGAGCTCGGCGCCCGGCCGCCGGTCGTCGCGGAGGGCGTGGCCGTGGTCGAGCGGTCCGCTGCCGCCGGGGGATCCGACGTCGAGCGCGGCGCCCGCGCGGATCGCGTCGCGCACCCACGCGCGCGCCGTGCGCGCGGCGGCGGCCCAGTCGCGCTCACGCGCGTACGCGGTCGCGAGCGCCGACGAGAGGGTGCAGCCCGTGCCGTGCGTGTGGGCGGTCGGGATCCGCTCGCCCGCGAGCTCGATCTCGACGCCCCGCGGCCCGACGAGGGCGTCGGGGCACGCGGCGCCCTCGAGGTGCCCGCCCTTCGCGAGCACGCGCACGCCGTGGCGGGAGGCCAGTGCCCTGGCCTGCGCGAGCGCGTCGTCCCAGCGCTCCGCAGCGGGCTCGCCCGCCAGCGCCGCGAGCTCAGGCAGGTTCGGCGTCACGACGTCGGCGAGGTCGAGGAGCGAGGCGAGCGCCGATTCCGCGTCGGCGTCGAGCAGCCGGTCGCCGCTCGTTGCGACCATGACGGGGTCGACGACGACCGCCGGGCGCTGCTCGAGCGAGGAGAGCCAGGCGACGACCTCGCGGATCACGTCGGCGGTGCCGAGCATGCCGACCTTCACGGCATCGATCGCGATGTCGTCGGAGACGGCGTCGAGCTGCGCGCGCAGGAAGTCGGCGGACGGCACGTGCACGCCGCGCACGCCGTGCGTGTTCTGCGCCGTGAGCGCCGTGACGGCCGCCATGCCGTAGCCGCCGAGCGCGAGGATCGTCTTGAGATCGGCCTGCACGCCCGCGCCGCCCGACGGGTCGGATCCCGCGATCGACAGCACGTTCGGGATCCGCGCGCCCGCCCGGCGCCACTCATCGGCGAGCGCACCCGCCGCCTCTGCCGGGTCGTCGGCGCGGCAGATCGCCCGCACGACCGCGAGCCCCGCCGCGCCCGCCGCGCGGGCCGATGCCGCATCGCCCGGCCCGACGCCGCCGATCGCGACG
>JAJUIM010000150.1 GCA_029267645.1 Microbacterium sp. | reverse complement strand
CACAACCCCGAGCTCGTCATCGCGACGCTCAACGACGACGCGAAGTTCGAGCTCGAGATCACGATCGAGCGCGGCCGCGGCTACGTCTCGGCGAGCCAGAACCGCAACGAGTACGCCGAGGCGGGCCAGATCCCCATCGACTCGATCTACTCGCCGGTCGTCAAGGTCGCCTACCGCGTCGACGCGACGCGTGCGGGCGAGCGCACCGACTTCGACAAGCTCGTGCTCGACGTCGAGACCAAGCCCTCGATCCTCCCCCGCGACGCCGTCGCGTCGGCCGGCCGCACCCTCGTGGAGCTGTTTGGTCTCGCGCGCGAGCTGAACGAGGAGGCCGAGGGCGTCGAGATCGGCCCGGCGCCCGCCACCGAGGTGCTCTCGAACGAGCTCTCGATGCCGATCGAGGACCTCGACCTGTCGGTTCGCTCGTACAACTGCCTCAAGCGCGAGGGAATCAACACGGTCAGCGAGCTCGTCGCCCTCTCGGAGACGCAGCTCATGAACATCCGCAATTTCGGACAGAAGTCGGTGGACGAGGTGCGCGACAAGCTCATCTCGCTCGGCCTGTCGCTGAAGGACTCGGTCCCCGGTTTCGAGGGCTCGAACTTCTACGGCGGGTACGAGAACGACGAGACGCTCTGATCCATCCGACTCTTTCGATACTGGAGTACCTGAGAAATGCCTAAGCCCACGAAGGGTGCCCGCCTCGGTGGCGGCGCCGCTCACGAGCGTCTGATCCTCGCGAACCTCGCGTCGGCGCTGTTCATCAACAAGTCGATCAAGACGACCGAGTCGAAGGCCAAGCGCCTGCGCCCGGTCGCCGAGCGACTGGTCACGTTCGGCAAGCGCGGCGACCTCGCCTCGCGTCGCCGTGCCCTCGCGATTCTCCGCAACAAGGAGGCCGTGCACGTTCTCTTCACCGAGATCGCGCCGCTCGTCGCGGACCGCCAGGGCGGCTACACCCGCATCGTCAAGGTCGGCAACCGCAAGGGCGACAACGCCCCCATGGCTGTCATCGAGCTCGTGCTCGACCCCGTGACGCCGAACACGAAGGCCGCCGCGCCGAAGGCCGACGAGGCCCCCGTCGCCGAGCCCGAGGTCGAGGAGACCGAGGTCGTTGAGACCGAGGCCGCCGAGGCTGAGGTCGTCGAGGCCGAGGCTCCCGCCGAGGAGTCGGGCGCCGACAAGGCCGAGCCGCTCGAGGACGGTTCGGCTCCCGAGGGCTTCGAGGTCAAGGGCAAGAACGCGACCAAGAAGTTCTACGAGCCGGGCGACGCCGGCTACGCGCAGGTCAAGGCCGACGTGTACTTCCGCACGGCCGCCGCGGCCGAGGCCGAGGGCTTCGCCAAGTAATCTCGCCTCGCGCAGCACAGCACCCCCGCACCGATTCGGTGCGGGGGTGCTGTCGTCTGCGCGTGCAACAACGACCAAGCGACCGCGATCGTCCGACCCGTTGCCGAGGCACGCGGGCGCGATGAGCACCGCGTCGTCGACGTCGCCGACGCGCACGGCCTCGCGGCGCTCGTCGATGACGTCGTGCGGGCGTTCGGATCGCGCGATATCGCCGTCCACAATGCCGGCACGCTGCCGCCGACCTCACCGGCGTGTTCTGGTCGATGCGGCACGAGGTGCGTGCGATGCGCGGATCCGGAGGCGTGCTACTGGTGGACGGAGGGCAGACGGCGCGATGAGGGTTTCCGCCGGGGGCTAGGGAATTTCGTGGGCTCGGGTGTATTTCGTAGCCGCGGGTGTTGGGCGGGGTACCCGCACTCTCGCCGAGCGGGCGGCGCCTGCGGGGCGTGGTGCGGTACATCCCTTCCGAGGCTAGGAATCCGGCCAGGGGCCAGGGACTTTCGTAGCCGCCGGTGTAGTTCCTAGCCCGGGCGGCGCACGGCCACGCCTCGGGCGGGGCACGGCCACGCCTCGGGCGGGGCACGCCGAGCCACTGGCGAGCGGCCCGCACCCCACCACCACGCGAGGCTACGAACCCCACCACAGGCCAGGAAATACCCTGGCCATGCGCGAAGGTCCTAGCCTCGGGGGAGCACCCACTCGAACGCCTCGGCCTTACTGCGCGCGCCGGAGCGGGCGCGGGAGCGGTTCGGCTCCTCGAGGGCGCCGGTGATCTCCTCGCCGAGGCGCACGAGGGATCCGAACGTGTCGGGCCGCACCCACTCCGGGCGCAGTGCGAACGCGAGATCCTCGAGGGCGGTGTTGCCCGAGGCGCCGGGCGCGAAGGGGCATCCGCCGAGGCCGCCGAGCGCGCCGTCGAGCACGTTCGCGCCGCCCTCGACGGCGGCCGCAGCGTTCGCGACCCCGAGGCCCCACGTGTCGTGCCCGTGGTAGACGATCCCGAGCTCGGGGCGCAGCTCGGCCGCGCGCGCGACGCGGCGCCGCACCTCGGCCGGATGCGCCTGCCCGAGCGTGTCGCACACGACGACGTCGACGGCGCCGTCGGTGCGGTCGTCGTCGAGGATCCGCTCGAAGCGCGCCAGCGGCACCTCGCCCTCGAAGGGGCACGTGAAGGTGGTCGCGACGCACAGTTGCACGGATCCGCCGACGTCGGCCGCCGCCGCGAGCGCGTCGGGCATCGCCGCGATCGACGTCTCGGTGTCGCGTCCGATGTTCGCGCGGTTGTGGCTGTCGGATGCCGAGAAGCAGTACTGGAACCGCCGCACGCCCGCCGCCGCGGCGCGCTCGACGTGGCGCGGCGTCGCGACCCACACCCACACGCGGTCCCGCTCCTCGGGCGAGAGCGCGGCGACGACGTCGAGCGTGTCTGCGAGGGTCGGCACGAGGTCGGGGCGGGCCATGGATCCCACCTCGATGTGCTCGACGCCGAGGTTGAACAGCTCGCGCACGAGCTCGACCTTGCGCTCGGTGGGCAGGGGCTTGCCGGCCAGCTGCAGGCCGTCGCGCAGGGTCACATCACGGAACTGCACGGTCATCGGAGGGCCTCCTCGTAGGCGTCGATGCGGTCGTCGGGCCAGCCGAGCTCGGCGAGCACGTCGCGCGTGTGCTCGCCGAGATCCGGGCCGACGTGGGTGATGGGCAGCGAGCGCCCGCCGAGCACGGGGACGATGCCGGGGAAGCCGACGGCGGGGCGGATCCCGTCGCCGTCGTCGACGTCGAAGCGCTGGATCATGTCGCGCGCCGCGAGCTGCTCGTCGTCGCACACGTCCTCGGCCGTGTAGATGGGGCCCGACGGCACGCCCGCGTCGTCGAGCGCGGCGAGGGCCTCGGCGCTCGTGCGCGCGGCGGTCCAGGATCCGATCGCGTCGTCGAGCTCCTCGCGCGCGTCCCAGCGCCCCTCGTTCGACTGCAGGCGCGGATCCTCGGCGAGGTCGGGGCGGCCGATCGCGCGCATGTAGCGCTGGAAGATCGAGTCGCCGTTGCCCGCGACGACGATGCTCTTGCCGTCGCCGCACAGGTACGCGTTCGACGGCGCGATGCCCTGCATGCGCCCGCCCGTGCGCTCTCGGCGCACGCCGTATGCCTCCCACTCGGGCACGAGCGATTCGGTGACCGACAGCATCGCCTCGTTGAGCGCGACGTCGATGACGCGGTCGTCGAACGCAGCGCCGGCGAATCGAGGATCCCCGCGCAGCTGCGCGACGAGCGACATCGTGACGCCGAAGGCGGCGTAGATCCCCGCGATCGTGTCGCCGATCGAGACGCCCGTGCGGCTCGGTGGGCGGCCGGGCTCGCCCACGAGCTCGCGGAACCCGCCGTACGCCTCGGCGACGGCCGCGAATCCGGGGCGGTGCGACAGCGGGCCGGTCTGCCCGAACGCCGAGATGCGCGCGACGATGAGCTTCGGGTTGGCCGCCTCGAGCACGTCGCTCGTGAGGCCCCATCGCTCGAGCGTGCCGGGGCGGAAGTTCTCGAGCAGCACGTCGGAGCGGCGCACGAGGTCGAGCACGATCTCGCGGCCCTCGTCGCTGCGCAGGTCGACGACGACCGAGCGCTTGCCGCGGTTGATCGCGCGGTAGAGCATCGACGTGTCGCCGCGCTGCAGCCGCCACCGGCGCAGCTCGTCACCCGTGCGCGGGCGCTCGATCTTCACGACGTCGGCGCCGAAGTCGGCGAGCAGGCGGCCCGCCGTGGGGCCCGCGATGTAGTTGCCGAGCTCGAGCACCCGGATGCCGTCGAGGGGAAGAAGAGTCATCAGAGGAACACCGCCAGGAGGAGGGTCATCGCGAGCGCGACGACGGATGCGAAGGAGACGCCGACCGTCACGGTCTTGAGCGCGCCGCGGACCGACTGCCCGAGGAACGACTGCAGGAGCCAGAACGTGTTCGACGTCACGTGGATGCAGAACAGGGCGCCCGCGCCGGCCGCGAGCGCGATGAGCACGGGGTTCATACCCATGGTCGCTGCGGCGGGCGCGATGACGCCGGCGGCCGTGATGGCCGAAAGCGACACGGATCCGACCGCCACGTGCAGCACGGCCGCCATGATCCACACGACGAGCAGCGGCGCGAATGTCGTGGCCTGGAAGTAGCCCTGCAGGATCGCGCCGAGGTCGCCCTCGGCGATGACGGCGGCGAGGGATCCGCCGATGCCCGTCAGCACGAAGATCTGGCCGCCGTCCTGGAAGCCCTTCACGATCGCCTTCTCCATGCGCTGCGTGCCGACCGCATACCGGCCGATGCTGCCCGTCGCGACGACCGCGAGCAGCAGCGCGATGACGGGGTTGCCGAGGAACTGCATGACGGCGACCTCGACGTCGATGATGCTGAGCACGGCCTGCGCGGCGATGAGCGCGAGCGCGCTGAGCATGGGCGCGAACAGCAGCAGGAGCGGCGGCTCGGTCGCCGTGCGCTCGGCCGTGTCGACGTATCCGCGCGGCACGCCGCCGATCGAGGTGCGCACGGTGCCCGTGCGGGTGCGGTCGATGCGCGGACCCCGCGCGCGGCGCGGCGGCTCGGGCTCGGCGGGCGCGGGATCCGCTTCGGGATCCTCGACGACGGCCTTCTCGTCCGACTCGGGCTTCCAGAAGCCGAGGCGGAAGGCGAGCGACATGACGAAGATCGTGATCGCGACGGTCGGCACGACGACGATGAACCCGCAGATGAGCATGACGCCGAGCGGCACGCCGAGGAGGCCCGCGAGGGCGACGGCCGCGAACCCGGGCACCATGAGCACGATGCCGGCCTCGAGGCCGACGGCGAACGCGATCCCCATGACGCCCGTGCCGTGGCGGCCGATCCGCGGCGCGATCCGGCGCGCGAGGGGCGCCGCGATGACGATCATGACGTCGACGAAGATCGTCTGCAGGTAGGTGCCGAACGACAGGCCGAGCGCATACGCGACGCCTCGGCGGCCGAAGAGCCTCAGCAGCGCGTCGACGAGCCGTGTGATGGCGCCCATCTCGTTG
>JAJUIM010000471.1 GCA_029267645.1 Microbacterium sp. | reverse complement strand
CGGCGGAAGAACTTCGAGAAGTTCGCGGCGTCGTCGAAGCCGAGCACCTCGCCCACCTCGTGCACGGGCATGGCCGGCCGGAAGGCGAGGATCCGCTTCGCCTCGAGCGCCAGCCGGGCGTCGATGACCTGCTTGGCCGTGCGCCCCGTGCGCTCGCGCACGGCGAGGGTCAGGGTCTTAGGGGTGCAGCCGAGCTCGCGCGCAAACGCCGCGACCGATCGGTGCACGCTGCCCTGCGCGTCGAGCAGCCGCAGGAACCGCGCGTAGAGCGGGCGTCGAGCGGGGTGATCCGCGTCGGGCTCGGCGCCCGCGAGCGACAGGAGCAGCGATTCGAGGATCCGCTCACGCGCGAGCGGCGAGACGGATCCACCTGCCCGCCGGCACAGCGCGAACAGGTCGCGGGCGGCGGGCGGCACGGCCTCCGCCGGGAAGCGCTGCGCGTGCCAGGCGCCGCTCGCGTGCAGAGCGTCGACCGCGGCCGGCGTGAGCACCTCGGGAAGGAACAGCAGGGCGGTGCCCGCGACGCCGTCGAGGTCGCCCCACCGCTGCACCTGGCCCGCGTGCACCCAGAGCATGCTGCCCGGCCCGAGCGGCAGCGTGACGAAATCGACCATGTGCGCGAGGGATCCGCGCTCGACGTGGATCAGCAGGTCGAAGCGCGGCCGCTGCGGGGCCCAGAAACCCGGGCGATCCCGCTGCGACTCGCGCAGATCCGCGAGCTCGACGACGTCGACGCGGGCGAAGGGGCCGTCGGGGCGGTACGGGATCGCGGGAATCGGCGAATGTTCGAAACTGACCATGACAGGGCGGCAGATTACCTTGAACGCCTGACGGGGCATGCCTACCGTGACAAGGCGGCGGATCCTGCCGCGACCCGATCTCACGAGGAGCTCCATGACGACCGACACCGCCGCACCCGCCCCGCTCGCCTCGCTCGGCACGCTGATCCTCCGCCTCGTCGCGGGCGGCGTGTTCGCGATGCACGGCGCGCAGAAGGTGTTCGATTTCACGATCCCCGGAACGGTCTCGTCGTTCGACGCCATGGGCGTGCCGCTCGCGCCCGCCGTCGCGCCCGCGATCGCACTGCTCGAGCTGGTGGGCGGCGCACTGCTGATCCTCGGCGTGCTCTCGCGCATCGTCGCGGCGCTGCTCGCGATCGACATGCTCGGCGCGATCGCGCTCGTGCACGCGCCGGCAGGGTTCTGGGTCGATGCGGGCGGCTGGGAGTTCGTCGCCGTGCTGGCAGCGGCGAGCGCGGCGCTCGCCCTGACCGGCCCGGGCCGCTTCGCCGTCGGGGAGCTCCTTCCCCGAAGGCCGCGCCGCTTCCTGGCCTGATCCCCCCCCGCCGGATCCCGCGGACATCAACCCCGGGGTCGGACACCACGCTTGGTGTCCGAGTTGAAGTCTGGTGTCCTCGGGCGAGGGAATGACGGATCCGGACAGGCCGGCCGGGCCGGATCCGGATCCGCCCCGACGAGAGGACATCAAACCCGAGGTTGGACACCAAGCTTGGTGTCCGAGCTCGAGTTTGGTGTCCT
>JAJUIM010000131.1 GCA_029267645.1 Microbacterium sp. | reverse complement strand
GTCTTCGGGCCGACGCGCCGGCGGAACAGGCGTGCTTGACGAATGTTCTCGATCGGCGGTTGACTGGCGGCATCACCCCAGCGTCGAGGAGAAGACCATGGCCCACCCCGAAACCGCCCTGTTCGATCTGACCGGAACGACGACCCTCGTGACGGGAGGTGCGAAGGGCCTCGGGCTCGCGATGGCCCGCGGGCTGTCCGACCACGGCAGCGACATCGCCCTCGCCGACATCGACGACGCCTCGGGCGAGGCCGCGGCGACCGAGCTCGCCGCGCAGACCGGTCGCACCGTGCGCTACTACCACTGCGACGTGCTCGACCCCGCGGCCGTCGCCGACCTCGTGGATCGCGTCGTCGCCGACTTCGGCGCGATCGACACGCTGCTGAACAACGCGGGCCGCACGATCCACGAGCCGCTCGAGGACGTGAGCGACGCCAACTGGCGCAAGGTCATGGACCTCAACCTCGACGCGGTGTTCCACGTCATGCAGGCGGTCGCGCGCCACATGCTCGAGCGCGGCTCGGGCAGCATCATCAACACCGGATCCATGAGCGGCATCATCGCGAACATCCCGCAGAAGCAGGCCTCGTACAACGCCTCGAAGGCCGCCGTGCACAACCTCACCCGCAGCGCGGCGTGCGAGTGGGCCGAGCGCGGCATCCGGGTCAACGCGATCGCTCCGGGCTACATGCGCACGGAGCTGACGCGCGAGTTCTACGAGGCCGGCGGGCCGCAGATTGACCAGTGGAACCTCATGACGCCCATGAAGCGCCCCGGCGAGCCGCACGAACTCGCGGGCGCCGCCGTGTTCCTCGCGTCGCAGGCGAGCAGCTTCGTGACGGGATCCGTCCTGAGCGTCGACGGCGGCTACACGGCCGCCTGACCCGCGCGATGCGGACACGCTCAGACGCCCGCGCGGCACGCGGATCCGCCCGTGGGGCATACTCTGGTGACCATGCGTGAGATCCGCGATCTGGACACTGTCGAACTGATCCTCGAGGCACAGGGGGTGCTCGACGCGATTCGCGGGCCCGAGCGCGTCGTGGACGCCGGCACGCTGCGCGCCCTGCAGCAGTCGGGCAACTACGCCGTGGGCTTCTTCGACGAGGGCCGCATGGTCGGGGCCTCCGTCGCCTTCTTCGGCGCGCCGGCGACCCGCTCGATGCACTCGCACATCACGGCGCTGCTGCCCGAGTTCCGCGGCCGCGGCTGGGGCCGAGAGCTCAAGGAGCACCAGCGGCAGTGGGCGCTGTCGCAGGGGGTCGGGCACATCACGTGGACCTTCGACCCGCTCGTGGCGCGCAACGCGCACTTCTTCCTCACGGTGCTCGGCGCGCGCGTGACGGGCTATGCCGTGAACCAGTACGGCATCTTCGGCGGCGGCGACGCGGGCGACGAGAGCGACCGGCTCGACGTGAAGTGGTCGCTGGCCGAGATGGCGTCGCCGCCGGCCGACGACGACGTCGTCGAGGCGCTCGCAATCCCGAGCGACGTCGAGCAGATGCGCGTCGAGAACCCGCGCGAGGCGTACGAGTGGCGCATGTCGGTGCGTCGCGAGATGGCGGTGCTCACGAACCGCGGGCTCGCGATCGCGGGCTTCTCGCCCGAGCGCGGCTACCTCTTCGTCCGCGCCTGATCCGCGTCATCCCGGCAGCGAGGCGTGATCCGACGCCGTGCGCGGGATGACGAGCGTCAGCACGGTCGCGACGATGGCGGCCGCGATGGCGATCCAGAAGCAGGTCGCGAACGCGGCCTCGGTGGGGATCGCGTGGCCGCCCTGCTCGACGCTCATGGCGGCGAGCACGCCGCCCATGACGGCCGACGCGCTCGACGTGCCGACCGAGCGGAACAGCGCGTTGAGCCCGTTCGAGACGCCCGTCTCGTGCGACGGCACCGACTGCATGATGATCATCGGCATCGCGGCGAACGAGAACGCGATGCCGACGCCGATGATGCAGTTCGCGACGACGATGTGCCAGACCTCGCTCGACAGCAGCAGCACGAAGACGTAGGCGACGACGATCGATGCCGTGCCGATCGTGAACAGCGGCCGCGGCCCGAAGACGCGCTCGAGCTGGCCCGACAGCGGCGAGAGCACCATCATGATGAGGCCCGACGGCATGATGCACATCGCCGCCTCCATCATCGTGAGCCCGAAGCCGTGGCCCGTCGAGGCCGGCAGCTCGAGCAGCTGCGGGAACGACACGTTCGAGCCGAACAGCGCGAAGCCCATGCCGATGGCCGCGAGGTTCGTGAGCAGCACGGCGGGGCGGGCCGCGACGCGCAGGTCGACGAGCGGATCCCGCGTGCGCAGCTGATACGCGCCCCACGCGACGAGCGCGACGACGCCCGTCGCGACGGATCCGAGCGCGAGCGGGGATCCCCATCCCCAGTCGGCGCCGCGCGAGACGTACAGCAGCAGCCCTGTGAGGCCGACCGCGAGGCCGATGACGCCCAGGACGTCGAGCCGCCCGGGCGAGAGCAGGGTGTCCTCGGGAACGACGAGCGCGATCGCGACGAAGCCCGCGACGCCCAGCCCGAGCGACACCCAGAACAGGGCGTGCCAGTCGGAGTTCTCGGCGATGAACGCCGCCGCTGGCATGCCGATCGCGCCGCCGACGCCCATCGTCGCGCTCATGAACGCGACGGCCGTGCCGAGCCGAGCGGGCGGCAGCACATCGCGCATGATCGCGATGCCGAGCGGGATCACGCCCGTCGTGATCCCCTGCAGCCCGCGTCCGATGATGACGCCCACGATCGTGTGCGACAGCGCGGCGACGAGCGATCCCGCCATGAGCGCGACGAGCAGCACGAGGATCACGCGCCGCTTGCCGTACATGTCGCCGAGGCGGCCGGAGATCGGCGTCGCGACGGCCGCCACGAGCAGCGTGATCGTCACGACCCACGTCGTGTCCTCGCGCGACGCGTCGAGCAGCCGCGGCAGATCGGCCTGCAGCGGAACGACCAGCGTGAACATGAAGGCCGAGCTGAGCCCCGCGAAGGCGAGGGCGGCGACGACGGCCCATCCGGGTGCGCGGCGCGTGAGGTTCCGTCGAGAATCCCCTGTTCCGCCCATCATCTCGAGGGTAGCGGAGGGGAGGGGAGGCGCCGTATTACGCGAGTATGACCTCACGTGACCTCGCGTGACGGGATCCTCGGAGCCTCGCGCCACATGCCGACACAATGGGGCGATCCTCCCGCCTCTCGCGAAAGGTCGCCATGTCGCTCTCCGACACCTCCGTCGCCACGAAGCAGGCGCCTCCGGCGCTGCCGTCCGACTACGCCTCGCTGCATGCGCACTTCGCCCCGCTGTTCGAAGAGATCGCGGCGGGGTCGCTCGAGCGCGAGGCGACGCGCACGATGCCGTTCGAGGAGATCCGCGCGCTCGACGAGGCGGGCTTCGGCACGCTGCGCGTGCCGGCCGAGCACGGCGGGCCCGGCGTGAGCATCGAGACGTTCGTGCGCCTGCTGATCGACCTCGCGCAGGCCGATTCGAACATCGCGCACCAGTACCGCTCGCACTTCGGCTTCCTCGACTCGCTGCGCTTCCAGCCGGCGCGGATCCAGCGGGTCTGGTACCCGCGGATCCTCGCGGGCGCCACGGTCGGCAACGCGTCGACGGAGAAGGGCGGCAATCGCCTCGGCACCCTCAACACGGTCATCTCGCAGACGCCGGAGGGCGCGGTCCTGAACGGCCGCAAGTTCTACTCGACCGGCACGATCTTCGCCGACTACACGCGCGTCTCGGCCGCGGTCGACGGCGCCGACGGCCGCCGGTTCGCGGTCGTCGCAACGGACGCCGACGGGGTCGAGGTGCTCGACGACTGGGACGGGTTCGGGCAGAAGCTCACGGGCACGGGCACGACCGTGTTCACCGACGTCGCGATCGAGGCCGAGGGGCTGCTCGACCGCGTGCCGCGCTCGGCGGACGCGACGCACGAGGCCGCGTTCTTCCAGCTGATCCTCCTCGCGGTGCTCGCCGGGATCGCGCACGCCGCCCGCCGCGACGCGGCATCGGTCGTCGGCAGCCGCGCGCGCACCTTCAACACGGGGCTCGGCCTGCCGTTCCGCGAGGATCCGCTCATCCAGGAGGCCGTCGGCCGCATCGCCGCGAAGGCGTTCGCCGCAGAGGCGGTCGTGCGCCAGACGGCGCGGATCCTCGACGACGGCGTCGCCGCGGCGGAGGCCGCGGGCCTGCCCGCCGACGCCGAGTCGACGCCCCGCGAGATCCACGAGTCGGAGATCGCCGTCGAGCACGCGCAGATCACGGTGCCCGAGCTGGCGCTCGGCGCGGCACAGGACCTCTTCCTCACGGTCGGCGCGTCGGCGACCTCGACGAAGAAGGCCCTCGACCGGCACTGGCGCAACGCGCAGACGGTCGCGACGCACAATCCCATCGCCTTCCGCGCCCGCGCGATCGGCGACTACTGGATCAACGGCACGCTCCCCGAGGGGCTCAATGCGATCGGCGACGCGTCGCCGCGGAAGGCAGCGGAGCGATGACGACGACGGCGGAGCGCCCTCCCGTCCCCTCGGCCTCCGGAGCCATGAAGCGCCGCGTGCTGCTCTCGGCCTTCGCGGGCACGACGGTCGAGTGGTACGACTTCTACCTCTACGGCACGGCCGCGGCGCTCGTGTTCAACGTGCAGTTCTTCCCGACCGAGAGCGACTTCGCGAGCACGATCGCGTCGTTCGCCTCGCTCGCGGTCGGCTTCCTCGCGCGCCCCATCGGCGGCATCGTCGCGGGCCACCTCGGCGACCGGATCGGCCGCAAGTCGCTGCTCGTGATGTCGCTGCTCATCATGGGCATCGCCTCGACGCTCATCGGCCTCATGCCGACGTACGAGGCGATCGGCTGGTGGGCGGCGGCGGGCCTCGTCGCCCTGCGCCTCGTGCAGGGGCTCGCGACGGGCGCCGAGTGGGGCGGATCCGCGCTCCTGTCGGTCGAGCACGCGCCGTCCGCGCGCCGCGGCCTGTTCGGATCCTTCACGCAGATCGGCTCGGCCGCCGGCATGCTGCTCGCGACGGGCGCCTTCGTGATCGTGCAGGCGCTCACGACCGACGAGCAGTTCGCGGCGTACGGCTGGCGGATCCCGTTCTTGCTCTCGGCGCTGCTCGTCGCGCTCGGTCTGTGGGTGCGCCTCGGCGTCGTCGACGCCCCCGAGTTCCAGGAGATCAAGGACGCGGGCGAGACCGTGCGCAGCCCCGTGCTCGAGATCGTCACGAAGCACTGGCGGCCGCTGCTCGTCACCATCGCACAGCGCATCGCGCAGAACAGCGTGTACTTCCTCATCACGGTCTACATGCTGAGCTACCTCGTGAGCACGCGCGGCGACGATCAGGCGGGCACCGTCGCGGTGATGATCGCCTCCGCCGTGGGCCTCGTCACGGGGCCGCTGTGGGGCTGGATCTCCGACCGCATCGGCCGCAAGCCCACGACCGCGTTCGGGTTCGTCGGCATCGCCGTGTTCGGCTGGCTGTTCTTCGCGTTCCTCACGAGCGGGCCGCTCGAGCTGCTGCCCATCGTCGTGATCCTCGGCATGAACATCGCCCACGACGCGGTCTACGGCCCGCAGGCGGCCTGGTTCGCCGAGCAGTTCCCCGTCGAGGTGCGCTACTCGGGCGTCAACATGGGCTACCAGCTCGGATCCGTCGTCGGCGGCGGCATCATGCCGCTCGTCGCGGCACTGCTCTTCGAGGCGGGCGGCGAGACGCCGTGGCTCATCTGCGGCTACCTCACCTTCCTCTGCGTCCTGTCGTTCACCGCGACGCTCCTCGCGAAGGATCCGCGCGGCGCCGAGGTGCGCGCCGCGCGCACGGCGCTCGCC
>JAJUIM010000161.1 GCA_029267645.1 Microbacterium sp. | reverse complement strand
TCATGAAGTAGGTCAGCACGAAGCCGAAGAGGTAGATGCCCGCGATCGCGATGACCATGCCGGTCGTGCCGAGCACGCCCCACATGAGGTTCGTGAAGACCGTCACGAGGTAGACGAGGCCCCACAGCTGCAGCCACTCGGCCTGCTCGAAGCCGATGTCGCGCACGAACACGATCGGCATCATGACGATGAACGCGTACAGGGCGATCTGGTTGATGACGCGCTGCACCATGCCGAGCGCGATGAAGCCGATCGAGATCCACAGGGTCGTGACCTCGCCGATCCACGGGATCGTGAGGCTCGGCAGGTACGAGCCGAAGACGCCGACGCCGATCGAGTACGAGGCCCAGAACCAGCCCATCGCGCTCGAGAGCCGGTTCTGCGGGGCGGCGTAGGAGATCCACACGACGAAGCTGTAGACGAACATCGGGTACGCGGCCGCGCGGATCGCGTACATGACGAGCATCATCGGGTAGTTGTTCGCCATGATGCCGAAGATCATGAAGCCGGCGTGGAAGACGATCCACGCGACGGTCGAGATGGCCATGATGCGGCGCGGGCCGAAGTACTCGGCGAGCACGCCGGACGCGAACGCCGCGATCGCGACGACGAGGCCGTACACCGTGAAGAGCGTGCCCGACTGCTCGTGCGTGTACCCGAGCGAGGTCACGAGGTAGTCGGAGAGGAAAGCCTGCTCGAGGCCGTCGCCCGTCATGAAGAGGGCGATGGCCACGTACCCCCACAGCAGCGCGGGGGAGAGGCCCAGGAAATCCCACTGGGCGGGCGCACCAGGAAGGGACATGCCGAAACTCCTTTGTCTGGTCGGCCGAGAATCGCGAGTCAGATCCGGTCAAGTTTGTAATGTTGTGTCAACTCGGAATCCTGGGAGCCGCCGCGGTACGGTGCCGGGTATGTCGACAACCAGTTCCGTGGCCGGGGAGCAGCGCCGCAGGGCGCTCGTCGAGATGCTCGAGCGCGCGGGAAGCGTGCAGCTTTCGGCCGCCGCAGCGGAGCTCGGCGTCTCGGAGATGACGATCCGTCGCGACCTCGACGGCCTCGAGCAGGAGGGGATCGCGCGGCGCGTGCGCGGCGGGGCGACGCGCGCCGTGGGGCCGCGGCCGTTCGGCGAGCGCATGGCGCAGCGCCGGCAGGCGAAGGCTCGGATCGCGCAGAAGGCGCGCGACCTCGTGCCGGCGCACGGCGCGATCGCGCTCGACGCCTCGACGACCGTCGGCTCGCTCGCCGAGCAGCTGGGGCAGCGCGACGACCTCCTCGTCATGACGAACTCGTGGGAGAACTTCGCGGCGCTGCGCCGCGCGGGTGTCGCGAAGGCGACGCTCACGGGCGGCCAGGCCGACGACCTCACTGGCAGCCTCGTCGGCCCCATGGCCTGCCGCGCGGCCGCCGACGTGCGCTATTCGACGCTCTTCGCGAGCGGCGCGGGCGTCGACGTCGAGCGCGGCGCGAGCGACGTCTCGCTCGAGGAGGCGCAGGTGAAGCTCGAGTTCGCGCGCGGCGCGGAGCGCGTGATCCTGCTCGCCGACGCGACGAAGCTCGGCAACCCCGGCATGGCGCGCGGGCTCGAGTGGAGCGGGATCGACCTCCTCGTCACGGAGCTGGATCCCGCGGACGCGCGCCTGGATCCGTACCGCGAGCTCGTCGAGATCCTCTGACGCGCCCCTTGCGGGCCGCGTGAGAAGGTGTGAGAATTACACGAAGTAACATCATGGGTCGATCCCACCCTCCTTCTCCGCGTTAGGAAGCTCATGACGAACCCCACCGTCACCGACCTGATCACCCGGTCGAACCGCCTCGGCTCCGACCCCAAGAACACGAACTACGCCGGCGGCAACACGTCGGCGAAGGGCACCGAGATCGACCCCGTCACGGGCGAGCCCGTCGAGCTGCTCTGGGTCAAGGGATCCGGCGGCGACCTCGGAACGCTCGAGGAGAAGGGCCTCGCGGTCCTGCGCCTCGACCGCATGCGCGCGCTCGTCGACGTCTACCCGGGCGTCGAGCGCGAGGACGAGATGGTCGCGGCCTTCGACTACTGCCTGCACGGCAAGGGCGGCGCGGCGCCGTCGATCGACACGGCCATGCACGGCCTCGTCGACGCCGCGCACGTCGACCACCTGCACCCCGACTCGGGCATCGCGATCGCGACGTCGGCCGACGGCGAGGAGCTGACGAAGAAGATCTTCGGCGACAAGGTCGTGTGGGTGCCCTGGCGCCGCCCCGGCTTCCAGCTGGGCCTCGACATCGCCGAGATCAAGAAGGCCAACCCGCAGGCGATCGGCACGATCCTCGGCGGCCACGGCATCACGGCGTGGGGTGACACGAGCGAGGAGAGCGAGAAGAACTCGCTCTGGATCATCGAGACCGCCCAGGCCTACATCGACGCGAACGGCAAGGCCGAGCCCTTCGGCGCCGTGCGCCCCGGCTACGAGGCCCTTCCCGAGGCCGAGCGCCGCGCGAAGGCCGCGGCCCTCGCCGCCACGATCCGCGGCATCGCGTCGCAGGACGCGCCCATGGTCGGCCACTTCACCGACGCCGAGGTCGTCACCGACTTCCTCGCCTCCGAAAAGGCACCCGCGCTCGCCGAGCTCGGCACGAGCTGCCCCGACCACTTCCTGCGCACGAAGGTCAAGCCGCTCATCCTCGACCTGCCGGCCGACGCGTCGATCGAGGACTCGATCGCGCGTCTGAAGGAGCTGCACGAGGCGTACCGCGCCGACTACGCGGCCTACTACGAGCGCTACGCGACGGGCGACAGCCCCGCGATGCGCGGCGCGGATCCCCTCATCGTGCTCGTGCCGGGCGTCGGCATGTTCAGCTACGGCAAGAACAAGCAGACCGCGCGCGTCGCGGGCGAGTTCTACATCAACGCGATCAACGTGATGCGCGGCGCCGAGGCGCTCTCGACCTACGCCCCCATCGACGAGTCGGAGAAGTTCCGCATCGAGTACTGGGCGCTCGAGGAGGCCAAGCTCCAGCGCATGCCGAAGCCGAAGACCCACCAGGGCCGCATCGCCTTCGTCACGGGCGCGGCCTCGGGCATCGGCAAGGCGATCGCGACGCGCCTCGCGAACGAGGGCGCGTGCGTCGTCGTCGCCGACCTCGACCTCGAGAAGGCGCAGGCCGTTGCGGCCGAGCTCGGCGGCACCGACGTCGCGATCGGCGTCGCGGCGAACGTCGCCGACGAGGCCGGCGTGCAGGCCGCGATCGACGCGACGCTCCTCGCCTTCGGCGGCATCGACCTCGTCGTGAACAACGCGGGCCTGTCGCTGTCGAAGCCCCTCCTCGAGACGACCGAGAAGGACTGGGACCTGCAGCACGACGTCATGGCCAAGGGCTCGTTCCTCGTGTCGAAGGCTGCGGCGCTGCCCCTCATCCAGCAGGGCATGGGCGGCGACATCATCTACATCTCGTCGAAGAACTCGGTCTTCGCGGGCCCGAACAACATCGCGTACTCGGCGACCAAGGCCGACCAGGCCCACCAGGTGCGCCTGCTCGCGGTCGAGCTCGGCGAGCACGGCGTGCGCGTCAACGGCATCAACCCCGACGGCGTCGTGCGCGGCTCGGGCATCTTCTCGTCGGGCTGGGGCGCCAACCGCGCCGCAACCTACGGCGTGAAGGAAGAGGAGCTCGGCCAGTTCTACGCGAACCGCACGATCCTCAAGCGCGAGGTCGTGCCCGAGAACGTCGCCGACGCCGTGTTCGTGCTGACGGGCCCCGAGCTCAGCCGCACGACCGGCCTGCACATCCCGGTGGACTCGGGCGTGGCCCAGGCCTTCGTGCGCTGACCCAGCGCCCCGCCCCCCAACACAACGCAGTCAATCCATGCGCCGCAGGTGCCGACACGCCGTCTGCGCCAGCGGATGCCTCCCGGATTGACTGCGTTGTGTTGGGGCAGACTCTGACCCGACCTTGCAACTGGGCGCAGCTGACACCGAAGCGGCTGCGCAATAGAGGAGAACTGAGATGAACAGCGTCGCCGCGATCGACCTCGGCGCCACGAGCGGGCGCGTGATCGTCGGCCGCTTCGACGGCGGATCCATCCGCATGGACACCGTCGGGCGGTTCCCCAACGCGCCCGTCATGACGCCGAGCGGCATGCACTGGGATCTCATCGCCCTGTACCGCGGCGCGCTCGACGGCCTCGCCGAGGCGTTCCGCCAGGCGCCCGAGCTCGCGTCGATCGGCATCGACTCGTGGGCCGTCGACTACGCGCTCATGCGCGGCGACCGCATGCTCGGCACGCCCTACCACTACCGCGACGAGCGCACGGCGGCCGGCGTCGAGGCCGTGCACGCCGAGGTGCCGTTCGAGGAGTTGTACCGCCGCAACGGCCTGCAGTTCCTGCCGTTCAACACGCTGTACCAGCTGGCGTGCGAGCGCGAGTCGGGGCTGCTCGACCTCGCAGACGCCATGCTGCTCGTGCCCGATCTGTTCGGCTGGATGCTCACGGGCGAGAAGGCCGCCGAGCGCACGAACGCATCGACGACGGGCCTGCTCGATGTCACGACCAAGGAGTGGGACGCCGAGCTCGCCGAGCGCATCGGCGTGCCGGCGCGGATCCTTCCCGGCCTCGTCGACCCGGGCGACACGGTCGGCACGCTGCTGCCGCACGTCGCGAAGGAGCTCGGCGGATCCGCGCCCGTCGTCGCCGTCGGATCCCACGACACGGCGTCGGCCGTGCTCGCCGTGCCGATGCGCGCCGACCGCGCCGCCTACATCTCGTGCGGCACGTGGGGCCTCGTGGGCGTCGAGACCGAGCGCCCCGTGCTGACCGACGCGGCGCGCGAGGCGAACTTCACGAACGAGGGCGGCGTCGACGGCCGCACCCGCTTCCTGCACAACGTCATGGGCCTGTGGCTGCTGAGCGAGACGATCCGCGAGTGGGAGCGTGAGCCCGGATCCGCGAAGGTCGATCTGCCGGCGCTCCTCGCCGAGGCCGCGCGCGTGGCAGGCCCCGTCGGGATCTTCGACGCCAACGACCCCGTGTTCATGCCGCCGGGCGACATGCCGGGCCGGATCCGCACGTGGCTCGCCGAGCACGACCAGCCGGTGCCCCAGACGAAGGCCGAG
>JAJUIM010000042.1 GCA_029267645.1 Microbacterium sp. | reverse complement strand
TCGACACCTGCTCCCGATCACAGCTTCCGGGCCTCGCTCAGCCCTCGAGGTCGTCGACCCCCGGCGTCCAGCTGACGCCCGGAACGCCCCAGCGGCGCTTCTTGACGATCTTCTGCGCGGTCTTCCAATCGGCGTCCGAGAGGCGGTCGACGTAGACGACGCCGTCGAGGTGGTCGAACTCGTGCTGCATGATGCGCGCTCGCCACCCCGTCACGTCGATCCGCACGGGCTCGCCCTCGAGGTCGATGCCCGTCACGACGACGCGGTCGGAGCGCCGAAGCGGGAACCGCTCGCCGGGGAACGACAGGCAGCCCTCGGATTCCTCGTCCTCATCGGGGGCGCCGGGCTCGAGCGGCGCCATGAGCAGCTCGGGATTGATGATCTCGCCGCGCCACGGACGGCCCTCGTCGTCCTCGTACGTGTACGTGTAGATGCGCAGCGCGACGCCGACCTGCGGCGCGGCGAGCCCGACGCCGGGTGCGGCGTCCATCGTGTCGTACATGTCGGCGACGAGCGTGCGCACCTCGTCGGTGATCTCGTCGACGGGGGAGGCGGGGGCGTGCAGCACGGGGTCGCCCCAGATGCGGATCGGCAGAACGGCCATGCTCCCAGGCTACTGAGTGCCGCTGAGTGTCGCAGACAACGGCCTGCCGCGCCCCGGTACGCTCGACAGCGTGACAGGAACGGAGCCGGGCTGGGTCAGCGCGCAGACGTCCCCCGACGACCTCATCGGGCTGTTCGACAACCCCGGGCTGCTGCTCGGGATCCCGCTGGCGATCGCCGGCGCCGTCTTCATGTCGCTCGGCGCGCAGTACCAGAGTCGCGGTGTGCGCAAGGTCGAGCGCCTGTCGGGCGCCACGGGCCGCAGCGGACTCAGCGGATCCCACATCCTGCGGCTGTTCCGCCGTCCCTCGTGGGTCGTCGGCACGCTGCTGCTCGGCGCCGCGATCCTCTGCCAGCTGTCGGCCCTCGCGATCGCCCCGCTCATCGTCGTGCAGCCGCTCGGCGCCATCTCGCTCGTCATCACGACGCTGCTCAACGCGCAGATGACGGGGCACACCCCGACGCGCGCCTCGCTGTCGTCGATCGGCCTGTGTCTCGGCGGCATCTTCGTCTTCGTCTTCTTCGCCGCGTTCTACGCGGTGGAGCGGCCGCTCGACGACACCCAGCTGCTCGTGCTGCTCGTGATCCTCTTCGTCGTGCTCGTCATCGTCGGCGCGGCGTGGCTCATGTTCAAGACGCGTGCGGGCGCGCTGTTCTACATCACGGGCGCGGGGATCCTCTACGGCTTCGTCGCGACGCTCGCCAAGGTGCTCATCAAGCGGTTCCAGGCGGGCGACATCGACTTCCTCACGATCGCGTGCGCGATCGCCCTCGCCGCGGCCGGGATCGCGGGCGCGTACTTCGTGCAGACGGCGTACTCGTCTGGGCCGCCCGACCTCGTGATCGCGGGACTCACGGTCATCGACCCCATCGTCGCCGTCATCATCGGCGCGACGCTGCTCGGCGAGGCGACGCGCACGCCGATCTGGACGATCGTGATCTGGACGCTCGCCGGCGCCGTCGCGGCGGTCGGCGTCGTACTCCTCGCGCGCCACCACCCGCAGGTCGTGAGCGAGAGCCAGGAGCTGCCGTTCACGCGCGGCAGCACGCCCGACGAGCCGCGGGCGCAGCGCGACACTGACGAGCCGCGTGAGGCGCGGCGCGATGCCGAGGGCGACGAACCCGACCGGTAGAATCACGGGAGACCGGGGGCGGTAGCCAAGATGGTCAAGGCAGCGAGCTCATAACTCGACGATCCGCGGGTTCAAGTCCCGCCCGCCCCACGATCCGCTGTTGTCATCGCGGCGACGGTAGGACACAATGTAAGCACAGCCGAATACACCCGATCGCCAGATCGACGCCGCACAGGTACGGAGGGGAAGCCGCACCTGACGAAACGGAGAGATCATGGCGACACCAGTCGCGGGCGGAGTGGTCTTCATCCACTCGGCCCCTAAGGCGCTGTGCCCCCACCTCGAGTGGGCGGTCGGGCGATCCATCGGCCGCGCCGTCAATTTCGCGTGGCAGGATCAGCCGGCCCTCGCCGGGTCGCGTCGCGCTGAGTTCGTCTGGGACGGCTACGCGGGCACCGGCGCCGCGATCGCGACCGCGATCCGCGGCTGGGAGCACCTGCGCTTCGAGGTGACGGAGGAGCCGACCGCGACGACGACGGGCGGCCGCTGGATGCACACGCCCGATCTCGGCATCCACTTCTCGCAGATGGACGCGGCCGGCAGCATCGTCGTGCCGGAGGAGCGGATCCGCGCGGCCATGGAGAACCTCGACCCGCTCGAGATGCGCCGCGAGCTCGACATCGCGCTCGGCACGGCGTGGGACGACGAGCTGGAGGTGTTCCGCACGGCAGGCGACGACGCCCCCGTCGTGTGGCTGCACAAGGTGGGCTGACGCAGCGCGCATCCGCTGACGCAGCGCGTCGCCGACGCAGAGACCAACGGCGCCCTCCCGGAGATCACTCGGGGAGGGCGCCGTGATGTTCGCTCTGGCTCAGCCCTCGTAGGAGGCGAAGGCCGCAACGGCGTTGTGGCCGCCGAAGCCGAACGAGTTGCTGATCGCGAGCTGCGGGCCGTCCGCGAGCTGCTGCGGCGAGGTCGACGCGCGGAAAGGCGCCGCCTCGTCCTGGTTGACGAGGTTGATCGTCGGGGGAGCGGTGCGCTCCTGGATCGCCTTGACGGTGTACACCGACTCGATCGCGCCGGTGCCGCCGAGGAGGTGGCCCGTGGCCGACTTCGTCGCGCTCGCGGGGATCTCGCGCACGCGGTCGCCGAACACGGACTGCAGCGCCGTGAACTCGGCGGGATCGCCCACGGGGGTCGAGGTGGCGTGGGCATTGATGTGCGTGACCTCGTCGGCCGAGCGGCCCGCGGCCTCGAGCGCCTGCCGCACGGCGCGCGCCGCGCCCTGACCCGTGGGGTCGTTCGCGGTGATGTGGTGCGAGTCTGCCGTCACGCCGGTGCCCGCGAGCTCGGCGTAGATCTTCGCGCCGCGCGCGAGCGCGTGCTCCTCGGTCTCGAGGACGAGCACGGCCGCGCCCTCGCCCATGACGAAGCCGTCGCGGTCGGCGTCCCACGGGCGCGAGGCCGTCGAGGGATCGTCGTTTCGCTTCGAGAGCGCCTGCATCGAGCTGAACGCCGCGATCGTGATGGGGTGGATCGCCGACTCCGCACCGCCCGCGATGATGACGTCGGCGTCGCCCGCCTGCAGGTGGTGGTAGGCGCTGTCGAGCGACTCGACGCTCGACGCGCACGCCGATGCGACCGTCCGCGCGAACGCGCGGGCGCCGAAGTGCAGCGAGAGGAATCCCGCCGCCGAGTTCGGCATGAGCATGGGGACCGTCATCGGCAGGACGCGCCGCGGGCCCTTCTCGCGCAGCGTGTCCCAGGCGTTCAGCAGCGTCCACACGCCGCCGATGCCGGTCGCGAAGTCGATGCCGAGGCGCTCGGGGGCGACGTCGGGCTCACCCGCGTCTGCCCAGGCCTCGAGCGCCGCGACGAGCGCGAACTGCGTCGAGACGTCGAGGCGCTTGGCCGTCGGCCGGTCGAGGATCGTCTCGGGCCGGACAGACGCCTCGGCCGCGAACGTGACGGGGAGGGAGTACTCCTCGACCCAGTCGTACTCCAGAGCTCGCGCGCCCGAGACGCCGGCGAGGAGGTTCTTCCAGTTGTCGGCGACGGTGCCGCCGAGGGCAGAGGTGGCGCCCATGCCGGTCACGACGATGCGCTTGGTCATTCGTGGTTTCCTTGCTCCGAGTGCTGGGGGAGATGTCGGGGCGCCGCTCGCGCGGCGCCCCTCGCATCACTTACGCGTTCGAGGTGATGAAGTCGACAGCGTCCTTGACGGTCTTGAGGTTCTTGACCTCCTCGTCGGGGATCGTCACGCCGAACTTCTCCTCGGCGTTGACGACGATCGTCATCATCGAGATCGAGTCGATGTCGAGGTCGTCCGTGAACGACTTCTCGAGCGCGACCTCACCGGCGTCGATTCCGGTCTCGTCGGTGATGAGCTCAGCCAGGCCCGCGAGGACCTCGTCGGTGTTGAGTGCCATGGATTCTCTCCTTGTTGGTGGCGTTGTCAGTCGGATGGCTCGGGAAACCGCCATTCAGTCTATGGCGGCGCGAGCGATTCTCAGGGCAGGACGACGACCTGCGCCGCGTACACGAGGCCCGCGCCGAAGCCGATCTGCAGGCAGAGCCCGCCCGAGAGCTCTGGGCGCTCCTCGAGGAGGCGATGGGTCGCCAGGGGAATGGACGCGGCGGAGGTGTTGCCGGTCGTTTCGATGTCGCGGCCGATCGCGACGGTGTCGGGCAGCCCCAGCTGCTTCGCGAACTCGTCGATGATCCGGCCGTTTGCCTGGTGCGGCACGAACGCCGCGAGGTCCTCGGGGCGCACGCCCGCCTCGTCGAGGGTCTTCCTCGCGACCTTCGCCATGTCCCACACGGCCCAGCGGAACACGCTCGGGCCCTCCTGACGCAGCGTCGGCCACTCCGAGTCGCCGTCGCGAAACTCGGTGAGCGTGTGGTTCATGCCCACGAGGCCGGCCTTGGATCCGTCGGATCCCCACTGCGAGGCGGAGACGCCCGGCGTGTCGCTCGGGCCGAGCACCGCGGCGCCCGCGCCGTCGCCGAGGAGGAACGAGATCGAGCGGTCCGTCGGGTCCACCACGTCGCTGAGCTTCTCGGCGCCGATCACGACCGCGTAGGTCGCAGCGCCCGAACGGATGAGCGCGTCGGCCTGGGCGATCGCGTAGCAGTAGCCCGCGCACGCCGCGTTGAGGTCGTATGCCGCGGCGGGCGTTGCGCCGATCGCGTCGGCGACGATCGCGGACATCGACGGCGTCTGCTGCGGGTTGCTGATCGTCGCGCAGATGACGAGGCCGATCTCGGCGGGGTCGATGCCCGCCTTCGCGACGGCTTCTTTCGCCGCCGCCGTCGCGAGGTCGGTCGCGGAGGTGCCGCGGTCGGCTCGCGTGCGTGTCACGATCCCCGTGCGCTGGCGGATCCACTCGTCGCTCGAGTTGATCGGCCCCACGAGGTCGTCGTTCGGCACGGCGTTCTCGCCGCGGGCGGCGCCCATCGCGAGGATGCGCGAGTGGGCGTGCTGAGGTGCTTCTGTGAGGACGGCAGTCATCTCTTCTTCCTGCGGCCAGCGATCAATTGGCGGTGCCGGCGAGAAGGTCGCGTGCCGCGACCAGGTCGTCGGGGGTCTTGAGGGCGACCGCGGGGGTGCCGCGCAGGCCGCGCTTGGCGAGCCCCGTGAGCGCGCCGGCGGGGGCGAACTCGACGAGCCCCGCCGCCGAGGCCTCGGCGAAGGACGCCATGCAGAGGTCCCAGCGCACGGGGTGCTGCACCTGGTGCACGATCAGCTCGAGGGCGCGTGCGCCCGAGTCCACGACGGTGCCGTCGCTGTTCGTCCACAGCGGCAGTGCGGGATCCGCGACGTCGGCGATCGCGTCGACGGCGCCCTGCAGCGCCTCGCGGGCGGAGGCCATATAGCTCGTGTGGAACGCACCGGCGACCTGCAGCGGGATCACGCGTGTGCCGCGCGGCGCCGATTCGGCGAGTGCGCGCAGGCCGTCGAGGGCGCCGGCGGCCACGATCTGCCCGGCGCCGTTGTAGTTCGCGGGCTCGAGCCCCGCGTCGGCGATCGCGCCCAGGACGTCGTCTTCCTTGCCGCCGACGACCGCGCTCATGCCGGTCTCGGCCTGCGACGCGGCGTCGGCCATCGCGCGGCCGCGCGTGCCGACGAGGCGCATGCCGTCGAGGTCGCTGATGACGCCCGCGGCGACGAGCGCCGCGATCTCGCCGACCGAGTGGCCCGCCACGCCGCCGAATGCGGCGCGCTCGGTCTCGTTGAGCTGCTGCCACGAGAGCAGGCTCGCGGCCACGATGAGGGGCTGGGCGACGGCCGTGTCACGGATCCTGTCGGCGTCCCACTCGGTGCCGGCGGCGACGAGGTCGACGCCCGACGCGTCGGAGTACGCCTCGAGGCGTTCGCGCGTGCCATCGAGCTCGAGCCAGGGGACGAGGAAGCCGGGGGCCTGAGAGCCCTGTCCGGGGAATGCGGCGACAATCACCCGATCCATTCTTCCCCGCGCACCGCGATCCGGGCTGGCGACACCCTCACAAGAATCGCCGAGACCGTTGTCCGAGATCGACACCGGTCAGCGGCGCTCGGCGCGCCGCGCGGCCTGCCTGCGCTTCACGTGCTCGGACGAGCTGATGGATCCGAGGATCAGCGCGGTCTGCAGGATGAGCGCCTCGCGGGGCCCGGTCGCGTCCCAGCCGATGACGTCGGTCACGCGCTTCAGGCGGTACCGCACGGTGTTCGGATGCACGAACAGCTCGCGGGCCGTCGCCTCGAGCGAGCGGCCGTTGTCGAGGTAGCTCCACAGGGTCGTCACGAGGTCGGTCGAGTGCCCCTCGAGCGGTCGGTAGATGCGCTCGACGAGCGTCTGCTTCGCGACGGCGTCGCCCGCGAGGGCGCGCTCGGGCAGCAGGTCGTCGGCCTCGACGGGGCGGGGCGCGCTGCGCCACGAGGCTGCGACGGCGAAGCCCGCGAGGGCCGCGCGGGCGCTGCGGCTCGCGTCGACGAGCGCGTCCATGGTGGGCCCCAGCACGAGATGGCCTGGTCCGAAGTACGGCTCGAGCTGCGTCGCGATCTCGCGGAACGACAACTGCTCTTCCTCGCCCGTGCGCGCCTGCCCGGGCAGCTCCGCGCGGCCGAGCACGAGGACGAGGCGCGACCCCTGCACGCCGATGAGCACGTCGACGCCGAGCTTGCGCGCGCGGCGGCGCACCTGGTCGACGTCGAACGACGGGGGAGTCGTGCCCACGAGCACGCTCACCTCGCCGTGCCCGTGCCACCCGAGCGCCGCGATGCGGCTCGGCAGCTCATCGTCGGTCTCGCCCGTGAGGATCGTGTCGACGACGAGCGCTTCGAGCCGCGCGTCCCACAGTCCGCGCGACTCGGCGGCGCGCGCGTACACGTCGGCCGCCGTGAACGCGACCTCGCGGGAATACAGCAGGATCGCCTCGCGGAGGTGATCGCCGCGGCCCGCCACCTTCTCCTCGGTGACGTCGACCGTGACGCGCACGAGCTGCAGCGTCTGCTGCAGGCTCACGCTGCGGAGCAGCTCGCGGGGCGCGGCCGCGAAGATGTCGGCCGCGATCGTGGGGGTCTGCGACGGATCCTCGTACCACTCGATGAACGAGGTGATGCCCGCCTGCGCGACGAGGCCGACGGCCGAGCGCCGCCCGGGCGGCATCTCGGCGTACCACGGCAGCGTCTCCTCGAGACGCCGGAGCGTCGCCGTCGAGATGTCACCCGAGATCCTGCGCAGCCAGGCCAGGGTCGACTGCTTGTCCATGGACGCACGCGTGCTGTCCGTCATTTCACTCCCTTGTGCGCGAGACGGGCGGGACCCGAGGGAGCCCGCCCGTCCGTGTCACGCTGAAACCGACGCCGCGCGGGGCGCGGTGCCCCGCGTCGGCCGAACCGATCCCTCGATCAGGCGTCGCCGCCCTCGTTGCCCGAGGTGCCCGCCGACACATCGTGCAGGCGGTACTTCTCGATCGCCTGGGCGATGACCGAGCGGTCGACCTTGCCCTGGTCGGCGAGCATCTGCAGCGCCTTGACGACCATCGAGGCGCCGTCGATCTTGAAGAAGCGGCGGGCCGCCGCGCGTGTGTCACTGAAGCCGAATCCGTCGGCGCCGAGGGTCGAGTACGGCCCCGGAACCCAGTTTCGGATCTGGTCCGGCACGGCGTGCATGTAGTCGCTCGTCGCGACGAACGGCTGGCCCTCGGCGTGGCGCAGCTTGTCGGTGACGTACGCCGAACGCGGCTCCTCGTCGGGGTGAAGGAAGTTGTGCTCGTCGGCGGCGAGACCGTCGCGGCGCAGCTCGTTCCAGCTCGTGACCGACCACACGTCGGCGACGACGCCCCAGTCGCTCTTGAGGAGTTCCTGCGCCTCGAGCGCCCACGGCACGCCCACGCCCGACGCGAGCAGCTGCACGCGGTGGCCGTCGCCCGTGCCCTCGGCGACGCGGTGGATGCCGCGGATGATGCCGTCCACGTCGACGCCCTCGGGCTCGGCGGGCTGCTTGAAGGGCTCGTTGTACACCGTGAGGTAGTACATGACGTCGGGGTCGGGGTGCGAGCCGCCGTACATGCGCTCGATGCCCGACTGCACGATGTGCGAGACCTCGTAGCCGTAGGCCGGGTCGTACGAGATGACGGCGGGGTTCGTCGACGCGAGGAGCGGCGAGTGGCCGTCCATGTGCTGCGTGCCCTCGCCCGTCAGGGTCGTGCGGCCGGCCGTCGCGCCGATGACGAAGCCCTTCGCCATCTGGTCACCAGCGGCCCAGAACGCGTCGCCCGTGCGCTGGAAGCCGAACATCGAGTAGAAGATGTACACCGGGATCAGCGTCTCGCCGTGCGTCGAGTACGACGTGCCCGTCGCGGTGAACGCCGCGGTCGCGCCCGCCTCGTTGATGCCGACGTGCATGATCTGACCCTCGGGGCTCTCCTTGTAGGCGAGCAGCAGGTCGCGGTCGACCGACAGGTAGTTCTGTCCGTTGTGGTTGTAGATCTTCGCGGACGGGAAGTACGAGTCCATGCCGAAGGTGCGGGCCTCGTCCGGGATGATCGGCACGATGCGGTTGCCGAAGCCCTTGACGCGCATGAGGTCCTTGAGCATGCGGACGAACGCCATCGTGGTGGCGACCTCCTGGTTGCCCGAGCCCTTCTTCGGCAGCGCGTAGTCCTTGTCCTTCGGCAGCTCGAGCGGCACGTTGGTGACGCGGCGCTCGGGCAGGAAGCCGCCGAGCTGGTGGCGGCGCTCGCGCATGTACTGGATCGTCTCGTCCGACTCGCCCGGGTGGTAGTACGGCGGGCGGTACGGGTCGTCCTCGAGCTGCTTGTCCGTAACCGGGATCTGCATCGTGTCGCGGAAGAGCTTGAGGTCGTCGAGCGTCATCTTCTTCATCTGGTGGGTCGCGTTGCGGCCCTCGAAGTGCGGCCCGAGGCCGTAGCCCTTGATGGTGTGGGCGAGGATGACGGTCGGCTGACCCTTGTGCTCCATGGCCGCCTTGAACGCGGCGTAGACCTTGCGGTAGTCGTGGCCGCCGCGCTGCAGCGCCCAGATCTCGTCGTCGGTGTAGTTCTCGACGAGCTTCAGCGCCCGCGGGTCGCGGCCGAAGAAGTTCTCGCGGACGAACGCGCCGTCCTCCGTCTTGTAGGTCTGGAAGTCGCCGTCGGGCGTCGTGTTCATGAGGTTGAGCAGGGCGCCGTCGACGTCGCGGGCGAGCAGGTCGTCCCAGCCGCGGCCCCAGATGACCTTGATGACGTTCCAGCCAGCGCCGCGGAAGTAGCTCTCGAGCTCCTGGATGATCTTGCCGTTGCCGCGGACGGGGCCGTCGAGGCGCTGCAGGTTGCAGTTGATCACGAACGTCAGGTTGTCGAGGCCCTCGTTGGCCGCCACCTGCAGCTGTCCGCGCGACTCGACCTCGTCCATCTCGCCGTCGCCCAGGAAGGCCCACACGTGCGAGTCGGCGACGGGCTTGATGCCGCGCGCCTCGAGGTACTTGTTGGTCATCGCCTGGTAGATCGCGTTGATGGGGCCGAGGCCCATCGACACGGTCGGGAACTGCCAGAACTCGGGCATCATGCGCGGGTGCGGGTACGACGGCAGACCGTTGGGCGCCGCCGACTTCTCCTGGCGGAAGCCGTCGAGCTGCTGCTCGGTCAGCCGGCCCTCGAGGAACGCGCGGGCGTACATGCCGGGGGAGGCGTGGCCCTGGTAGAAGATCTGGTCGCCGCCGACGGCGTGGTCCTGGCCGCGGAAGAAGTGGTTGTGGCCGACCTCGTAGAGTGCGGCCGCGGATGCGTACGTCGAGATGTGCCCGCCGACGCCGATGCCAGGCCGCTGCGCCCTGTGCACGGTCATGGCGGCGTTCCAGCGCAGCCACCGGCGGTACCGCCGCTCGAGCTCCTCATCACCGGGGAACTCGGGCTCGTCCTCGGACGAGATGGTGTTGACGTAGTCGGTCGTCGGCACCATGGGGATGCCGAGACGACGCTCCTTGGAACGCGTGAGCAGGCTGAGCATGACCTCGCGGCCGCGCTGCGAGCCCTTCGCGTCGACCAGCTGGTCGAGCGACTCCTGCCACTCGGCGGTCTCTTCGGGATCGCTGTCGGCGGCTCCCTGCGAGTACGGATCCTGATCGTGAACTGCCACCAGGTGACCTTTCGTCGTGCGGGCAGATCATGCCCGGAATGCGGATCGATGTGTGCGAGGAGGCGAGCTGTGGCCGAGTTCCTGCACAGATAGGTCTCAAGCCTATCGAGTGTGGTGTGCGCGAGGCGCACCATCCGCCAGCCTAGAGGTCCGCGCACGTTCGCGGAAAGGTCCGCGTAGAGTGGA
>JAJUIM010000373.1 GCA_029267645.1 Microbacterium sp. | reverse complement strand
GATCGGTCAGCACGCGCTGGCCGAAGACGAGGGCGTCGAGGGGCACGCGCTCGTCGACCCCGTGGAACATGCCCGTGAAGTCGAGCTCGCGGGGCAGCTTCAGCGGCGCGAAGCCGTAGCCCGTGATGCCGATCGTCGACAACGCCTTGTTGTCGGTGCCCGCGCCCAGCAGGTACGGCAGCACGGGCACGCCCGGGTCGTGCGCGTCGAGCGCGCGCACCATGGCGTCGACGAGCTCGCCCTCGAAGGGCACCTCGAGGCCGATGTCACGGTGGAACATCTCGATCTTGATGTCGTCGCCGATGATCTGCTGGATCTCGGCGAGCACGCGGTCCTCCATGCCGGGCAGCACCCGCACGTCGACCGTGGCGCTCGCGGCGTCGGGGATCACGTTGTGCTTGTAGCCCGCCTCGAGGCCCGTGGGATTCGCCGTCGTGCGCCACGTCGACGCGAGGAACGCCTCGGCCGGCCCCGCCTGCGCCGCGAGCTCGTCGGGGTCGTCGATGTCGGATCCGCACAGCCCCCGCATCCCGTCGAGGAGCGCGCGCGTCGTGTCGGTCAGCTCGACGGGCCACGCGCGGGATCCGAGCGCCTCGACCGCGCGCGCGAGGCGCGTGACGGCGTTGTCCGGGTGCACGCGGCTGCCGTGGCCGGCGCGGCCGCGGGCACGCAGCGTGATCCACATGAGCGCCTTCTCCCCCACCTGCAGCAGGTAGGCGGAGCGGTCGCCGACGGGGATCGAGTAGCCGCCGACCTCGCTGATGGCCTCGGTCGCGCCCTCGAACCACTCGGGGTGCGCCTCGACGACGCGGGCCGAGCCCTCG
This sequence comes from Microbacterium sp., assembly GCA_029267645.1. Classification (GTDB taxonomy): domain Bacteria; phylum Actinomycetota; class Actinomycetes; order Actinomycetales; family Microbacteriaceae; genus Microbacterium. The sequence continues at coordinate 1,432 of JAJUIM010000373.1, read as the reverse complement.
ACGCCGCCGTTCTCCTCGTCGCTGAAGAAGCAGAGGATGAGGTCGCGCTCGGGGCGTTCGCCGCGGCGCAGCAGGTCGGCGACCGACGCGAGGATCATCGCGTCCATGTTCTTCATGTCGACGGCGCCGCGCCCCCACAGCAGGCCGTCGCGGATCTCGCCCGCGAACGGGTCGACCGTCCAGTCCTCCGCCACAGCCGGCACGACGTCGAGGTGGCCGTGCAGCACGAGCGCCGGCTTCTCGGGGTTGCGGCCCGCGACGCGCGCCATGACGTTCGTGCGCCGCTCGAACGGCTCGTAGTAGTGCGGCTCGAGGCCCAGGCTCTCGAGGAACGCGCCGACGTACTCGGCCGCCTCGCGCTCGCCCTTCGCCCTGCCGCCGCCGTAGTTGGTGGTGTCGATGCGGATGAGGTCGCGCGCGATGCGCACGACCTCGGGCAGCTCGTCGGTAGGCATGATCTCCACGCTACCGGCCCGCCGCGCTCCCGCCCGGGAGGTTCCCCGGAATGCGGGGGCTGTCCCTACCGCGAGGCGCCCGGCGCCTCGGGCTCGAAGATCTGCCCGATCGGCTCGCGTTTCTCGGCCTGGAACGTGTCCTCCGCGCGGCCGTACGCCCAGTACGCCGAGAGCGACAAGCGCGAGCGGTCGATGCCCCACTGCTTCTGCAGCAGCGGGCGCAGGCGCTTCATCGCCTCGCGCTCGCCGTGTGCGAAGACGTCGACCGGCTCTGCGGGCGCCTCGAGCGCCTCGACCGCCGCGACGAGCGGCTCGCCGTACGGGGCGCCGTCCCGGTGCACCCAGCGCACCTCGACGCCCGCCGGCGCCCGGAGATCCAGCTCGTCGGCGGCGGATCCGACCTCGATGATCGCGAGCCCGCGCGCGTCGCCTGCCAGCGCCTCGAGCGCCGCCGCGATCGCGGGCACCGCCGAATCGTCGCCGAGCAGCACGTGGAAGCCGACCTCGGCTGCGGGCTCGTACTGCCCGCCAGGCCCCGACAGCGCGATCCGGTCGCCGCGCTTCGCCGACGCCGCCCACGGGCCCGCGATGCCCTCGTCGCCGTGCACGACGAAGTCCACCGCCATCGAGCCTGCCTCGAGGTCGATCGAGCGCACCGTGTACGTGCGGCGCGACGGCATGTCCTCCGGCGCGAGCCGCTCGCGCAGGGCGTCGAGGTCGTAGGGCGGCGTGAGCCCCAGCTCGGGTCGCGCGAACAGCAGCTTGACGTACTTGTCGGTCTTGCGCGCCTTCGCCTCGTCGATGCCGTCGGCGAATGCGGCGAAGCCGTCGCCGCCGAGGTGCACCCGCACGAGGTGGGGCGAGATCCGCTCGGTCGACAGGACCTCGAACACGTGCTGCACGCCGCGGCGAGCGCGGCCGGAATCCTGGGGCGTCATCGCCGTCCATCCTGTCACGCGCGAGTCTTTCGTTCTGCT
>JAJUIM010000286.1 GCA_029267645.1 Microbacterium sp. | reverse complement strand
GTCGTGCCTCTCCCCTCCGACATCGCGCGCGATCGCGATGGCACGAGGGCGCTCTCGCTCGTTCAGGACACCCTCTGAGGGATCCGCGCCCGCGGCTCCCCCGACGAAAGGAAACACCATGGCCACTCGCACCGTCACCATCGCGTCCTCCCACGGCCTGCACGCGCGCCCCGCGAAGCTGTTCTCGGAGGCCGCCAAGAACTCGGGCCAGACCGTCACGATCGCCAAGGGCGACGGCGCGCCCGTCAACGCCGCGAGCATCCTCGGCGTCATCTCGCTCGGTGCGAACACGGGCGACCAGGTGACGCTCACGGTCGAGGGCGACGACGCCGAGGGCGTGCTCGACCAGCTCGCGACGATGCTCGAGACCGACGCGGACGCGGAGTAATCGACATGGCCGAGATCCACGGCGAAGGAATCGGACAGGGCGTCGCCCAGGGTCCCGTCGCGCTCATGTCGGCGCCCCTCGAGGCGCCGACCGACGCTCCCTCGACGCGCACGCCCGACGAAGAGAAGCAGGCGGTCGCCGCTGCGGTCTCGGCCACAGCCGCGGAGCTCAACGCGCGCGGCGAGCGCGCGGGCGGATCCGCCCAGGACGTCCTCGAGGCCCAGGCCATGATGGCCGAGGACCCGACGCTGCTCGAGCAAGTGCACGAGCGGATCGACCAGGGCGCGACGGCCGAGTACGCCGTGCACGTCGCGTTCGCGGCGTTCGCCGAGCAGCTGAAGGCGCTCGGCGGCTACCTGGGCGAGCGCGCGGCCGACCTGGCCGACGTCGCCCAGCGCGTCATCGCCCACCTGCGCGGCGTGCAGGCGCCCGGCGTGCCGGATCCCGGGCACCCGTTCGTGCTCGTCGCGGCCGACCTCGCGCCGGCCGACACGGCGCTGCTCGACCTCGACCAGGTGCTCGCGGTCGTCACGACCGACGGCGGCCCCACCTCGCACACCGCGATCCTCGCGCGCGAGAAGGGCATCGTCGCGGTCGTCGGCACGGGCGAGGCGAGCTTCACGGAGGGCGAGACCGTCATCGTCGACGCCGCGAACGACGCCGTCGTCACGGATCCGACCGACGAGCAGCTCGCCGAGGCGGCGGAGCGCGCCGCCGCCCGCGCCGCCGCGGCCGCCGCGCCCGTCACGACGGGCGCGCTCGCCGACGGCACGGCTGTGCCGCTGCTCGCGAACCTCGGCTCGCCCGACGGCGCCGCCGAGGCTCTCGAGCTCGGCGCCGAGGGCGTCGGCCTCTTCCGCACCGAGTTCCTCTTCCTCTCGAGCGACGAGGCGCCGTCGGTCGAGAGCCAGAAGGAGAGCTACCGGCGCCTGCTCGAGGCGTTCGCCGGCAAAAAGGTCGTCGTGCGCGTGCTCGACGCGGGCGCCGACAAGCCCCTCCCCTTCCTCACCGACGTCGAGGAGGAGAACCCCGCCCTCGGCCGCCGCGGCATCCGCGCCCTGCAGCACCGCGAGCAGATCCTGCGCGATCAGCTCACGGCGCTCGCCCAGGCCGACGCCGAGACCGACGCCGACCTCTGGGTCATGGCGCCCATGGTCGCGACGGTCGACGAGACCGAGTACTTCACGTCGCTCGCGAAGGAGCTCGGGCTGAAGACGACGGGCGTCATGGTCGAGGTGCCCTCGAGCGCCCTGCTCGCCGAGGAGATCCTCCGCCACGCCGACTTCGCGTCGATCGGCACGAACGACCTCGTGCAGTACACGATGGCGGCCGACCGCCTGCTCGGCTCGGTCGCCCACCTGCAGAGCCCGTGGCACCCCGCGGCGCTCCGCCTCATCAAGATGGTCGCCGACGGCGGCGCCGCGAACGGCAAGCCCGTGGGCGTGTGCGGCGAGGCCGCCGCCGATCCGCTCCTCGCGGTCGTGCTCGCGGGCCTCGGCGTGCAGACGCTCTCGATGTCGCCCTCGGCGCTCGCCGACGTGCGCGCCGAGCTCGCCCGGCACACGCTCGAGGACGCCCGGCGCATCGCCCAGGCCGCGCTCGCCGCGTCGAACGCCGACTCCGCGAAGTCGGCCGCGCGCGCCGCCGCCTGATCTCCCCCCACCAGAAAGAGTCGCATCATGTCATCGCAGACAGCAGCCGCCACGAAGAGTCCGGGCGGCGTTCGGGTCGTCATCCAGCGCGTCGGATCGTTCATGTCGGGCATGGTCATGCCCAACATCCCCGCGCTCGTCGCGTGGGGCCTGTTCACGGCCTTCTTCATCGAGAAGGGGTGGACGCCGAACGCCGACCTGTCGACGATCGTCGACCCGATGATCCACTACCTGCTGCCGCTGATCATCGCCTACACGGGCGGCTTCATGATCTATGACAAGCGCGGCGGCGTCGTCGGCGTGATCGCGACGATGGGCGCCATCGCGGGCAGCGACCTCCTCATCGCGGCCGCGAACGCGGAGGGCGAGGGCGGCCTCGGCCAGATCCACATGTTCCTCGGCGCCATGATCATGGGCCCGCTCGCGGCCTGGGTCATGAAGAAGCTCGACGCGCTGTGGGAGGGCAAGATCAAGGCGGGCTTCGAGATGCTCGTCAACATGTTCTCGGCAGGAATCCTCGGGTTCATCGCCGCGATCTTCTCCTTCTACGTGCTCGCGCCGATCGTCAACTGGATCACGGGCGTGCTGTCGGCTGCCGTCGAGTTCCTCGTGACGCACGGCCTGCTGCCGCTCACGAGCATCCTCATCGAGCCGGCCAAGGTCTTCTTCCTCAACAACGCCATCAACCACGGCGTGCTCACGCCGCTCGGCTCGATCGAGGCGACGGAGCAGGGCAAGTCGATCCTCTTCCTGCTCGAGGCGAACCCCGGCGTCGGCCTCGGCCTGCTGCTCGCGTTCACGTTCTTCGGCGTGGGCGCCGCGAAGGGATCCGCGCCCGGTGCCGCCATCATCCACTTCTTCGGCGGCATCCACGAGGTGTACTTCCCGTACGTGCTCATGAAGCCGTCGCTGCTCATCGCGGTGATCGCGGGCGG
>JAJUIM010000151.1 GCA_029267645.1 Microbacterium sp. | reverse complement strand
CTTGAGGTTGTACCAGTAGCTGTCGGCCATGTCGCCAGGCTAGTCCCGCGCGGCCGTCTCCGCGCGCATCCTGCGCAGACGGTCTGCCGCTGCGCCCGCGATCGCGAGCGCCGCGACCGGGATCCACAGCAGGAAGGCGCGAATCCACGGGCCCGCCGCGACGGCGGCCGTCACGCCGCCCCGCAGCTCGACGTCGGCGACGATCGCGCCGGCCTCGTCGGCGGGGATCTGCTCGAGCGTCTCCCCCGTCGACGAGATGACCTGGCTCGTGCCGACGGTCGAGACGTTCACGACCGTGCGGCCCGTCTCGATCGCGCGCATGCGGGCGAAGGCGAGCTGCTGCAGGTTCTCGTCGGTGCCGCGGAAGTCGGCGTTGTTCGTCTGGAACATGAGCACCTGGGCGCCGTCGCCGATGCCCTCCCAGATGTGCTGGTCGAAGATGACGTCGAAGCAGATCGCGAGCGCGACGGTCGCGCCCGAGACCGTCATGGTCGGCGAGTCGGTCCCGGGGGTGTACTCGCGGCCGATCATGCCGATGAGCGAGGGCGCGATCTTCTCGTACAGCTCGCGCTGCGGCACGTACTCGCCGAACGGCACGGGATGGCGCTTGGCGTGCGTCTGCTCGGGGCCGTCCTCGGTCCAGAGCATCGAGGTGTTGAACACGTCGTCGCCTGAACTGCTCGCGGCGTTCATGAGGATCGGGGCGCGCAGCTGCCGCGCCGCGCGGTCGAGGACGGCTGCCGCGTTCTGATCGGCGATCGGATCCGTCGTGACCGACCCCTCGGGCCAGAGCACGACATCGACGTCGCGGTCGAGGGCGGGTCCGGACGCCTCGAGCTGCGCCTCGAGCACGTCGTACGGCCCCTTCTCGTCGAGGTAGGCGGCGGGCCCGTCGCCCTGTACGGCGGCGACGCGCAGGGATCCCGCCTGCGAGGTCGGAAAGAGCGGAACGACGACGAGGATCGCGAGCAGTGCCGCCGGTGCCGCGAGCGGCGCCCAGGCCCGCGGGCGGCGGGGCACCGCGGCGACCGCGAGGCGCACGGCCTCGATCGCGCCTGCGATGACGAGCACGATGAGGAACGTGAGGCCGTTCACGCCGATCCATGACACGGCCGGCGCGAGCGGGCTCTCCGACTGGCTCATGCCGATGCGGCCCCACGGGAAGCCGCCGTACGGCCAGGATCCCATCGCGATCTCTCGTGCCGTCCAGACGCCCGCGACGAGCAGCGCCGTGACGGCGGCGCGGATCCCTGGGCGCGTCACGAGCGCGGCGACCCAGCGATACGCGAGTGCGATCGCGATCGCGCCGAGCGCCGTGAACAGCGTCTCGACGCTCGCGAGCGCGACCCACGGCACCCATCGCAGCGGGTGGTCGCCGAGGAAGCGCGACGACCACTCGACGTGCGGGAAGTAGAAGGCGGCGCCGTACGCGGCGCCCACGAGGAGCGCGCCGCCCATGCGTCGCCCGATGAGCGAGACGAGCGACAGCGCGACCGCGACGAACGCGAGCGGCCAGATGCCGAGCGACGGGAACGATGCGTCGAGCGCGAACCCGCCGAGGGCGGCGGCGATCACGGCCGCCCACAGCGGAAGCAGTGGCGCGGTGCGACGCATGTGGCTCACGCGCAGAGTCTACTGCTCGTCGTCGGCGAGATCCTCAAAGAGGCCCGCGGGGGGCGTCAGCACGATGCGGCCGCCCGCGAGATCGACCTCGGGCACGATCGCCGACACGAACGGCACCATCACCTCGCGGTCGCCGACGCTCACGATGAGGAGGTCCTGCGCCGGGAGGTGGTCGACGCGGGCGATGCGGCCCACGACCTCGCCGTCGCGCACGGCGTCGAGGCCGATGAGCTGATGGTCGTACCAGGCGTCGGGCTCCTCGTTGGGGCCCAGGTCGTCTTGGTCGACCCAGAGGATCGCCTTCACGAGCGTCTCGGCTTCGTTGCGGTCGTCGACGCCCTCGAAGAAGATGACGGGGCTGGCGTTCATCCAGCGGAACTCGCGGACCGTGATGGTCTTGCGGTGCCAGCGCGAGTGCTCGGGCACCTGCAGCGTGAACGACGCGCCCGGGCGGAATCGCGCCTCGGGGTCGTCGGTGTACAGCTCGAGCTTGAGGGCGCCCTTCAGGCCGTGGGCCTTGAGGATGCGGCCGACGCGGAGCTGGTCCTTCGGAGACGGGGTCGCGGCGGCCATCAGTCGTCGGCCACGTCGACGCGCACGCGCCGGCCGTCCGCGAGCGCTGCCGTGACGGTGCGCAGGGCCTTCGCCGTGCGGCCGCCGCGCCCGATCACCCGACCACGATCCTCAGCGGCGACGTGCACTTCCAGCACGTCGCCCCGCGAGGAGGCGGTCTCGTCGATGCGGACCTCGTCGGGGCTGTCGACGATTCCCTTGACGATGTGTTCGAGCGCGGCTGCCAGCACGATGCGGATTACTCCGCGTTCTCGGCGTCGGCCTCGGCCGGCGCCTCGGCTGCCGGAGCCTCGGCCGGCTTGGGGGCCTGCGGCTTCACGACGGACTTCTTGCTCGAGTCGGCCTCGTAGGCCTTCTTCTCGTCGGCGACCTTGAGCGTGCTCTTCGCATCCTTGTCGCCCTTGAAGGTGCCCCAGTCGCCCGTGATCTTGAGGATCGCGAGGACCTGCTCGGTCGGCTGCGCGCCGACGGACAGCCAGTACTGCGCACGCTCCGAGTCGACCTCGATGAACGAGGGCTCCTCGGTGGGGTGGTACTTGCCGATCTCCTCGATCACGCGACCGTCGCGCTTGGTGCGCGAGTCGGCGATGACGATGCGGTAGTAAGGGGCACGGATCTTGCCCAGGCGCTTCAGACGGATCTTGACAGCCACGATTCTCCTGTGGTGGTGAAAGCGGTAAACGAACTGGTCGCCCGGCGCGTGGGGTCATGCACGCTGGCGGAAGCTCAGGTGGGTGGTTCGCTGCGCCAGATAGAGGGTCGAGCGCGCGATCCAACGGTCCATTCTGCCAGAAACCCCATGCGATCGCGAACACCGACGACACTCTCGGGTGTCGCCCACGACTTGCAAAGGTGCGACAATTAGGCGAGCCTTACCTACGCCGCCACGCGATGGCGCTCCCCCGACCTGAGAGGCCCCCATGTCCGCACGCCCCTTCCTCGCCGTTTCCGCGCTCGCCGGATCCGCCCTCCTCCTCGCGTCCTGCGCGACGGGCGACGCATCAGCGGAGTCCCAAGGCGGCGGGGGCGAGTCGATCGTGATCGAGCACGCGCTCGGCACCACGACGATCGAGGGCACGCCCGAGCGCGTCGCGTCGGTCGGCTGGGGCAACCAGGATGTCGCGCTCGCGCTCGGCGTCGCCCCCGTGGGCGCCGACGACCAGACCTGGTCGATGACGGGCGACGACGGGCTCGGCCTCTACGACTGGTCGCTCGACGCGTACGACGAACTCGGCGCCGAGGAGCCGATCGTCTTCGACACGACCGACGGCGTCGACTTCGAGGCGATCGCCGATGCGGCGCCCGACGTCATCCTCGCCGGATACTCGGGCCTGACGCAGGAGGAGTACGACACGCTCAGCGAGATCGCCCCGACCGTCGCGTACCCCGACGTGCCGTGGTACACCCCGTGGCGCGACGCGATCCGCGTCGACGCCGAGGCGCTCGGCAAGGCCGACGAGGGCGAGCAGCTCGTCGCCGACCTCGACCAGCAGATCGTCGACGCGACGGCCGACGCCGCCGCGATCGAGGGCAAGACCGCGGCGTTCTTCTACATGAACCCGGCCGACCTCTCCACCGTGTCGATCTACGCGACGAAGGATTCGCGCACGGCGTTCCTGGGCGACCTCGGCTTCGAGTTCCCCTCGCTCGCGACCGAGACGACCGAGAGCGGTGAGTTCTACGCCGACATCGCCGCGGAGAACGCCGACAAGCTCGAGGACGTCGACGTCATCGTCGCCTACGGCGGCGACGAGCTCCTGCCCGCGCTGCAGGCCGACCCGCTCTGGAGCACGCTGCCCGCCGTGCAGAACGGCGCCGTCGTCGGCGTCGGCAGCGGCGACGCGTTCAGCGGATCCGTGACGCCCACGGCGCTGTCGATCCCCTGGATGCTCGACGACTACGTCGCGCTCCTCGACGACGCGGCTTCGCAGGCAGAGTGACCGTCACGGCGCCCGAGCGCACGCGCGCCGCGGCTCCCCGCACGGGGATGCCGCGGCGCGGCGTCGCGCTCGCTGCCGGCCTCGCCGCCGTCGTCGTGGCCGCGGCGCTGTCGCTCGCGTTCGGCTCGCGCACCGTGTCGCTCGACGACATCGCGACGGGCCTCACGGCCTGGATCGGCGGATCCGTCGCCGACGGCATCGGCGCGATCGCGGTGCAGGAGCGCATCCCGCGCACGGTCCTCGCGCTCGTCGCGGGCGCCGCGCTCGCGGTGTCGGGCGCCGTCATGCAGGCCATCACGCGCAATCCGATCGCCGACCCGGGCATCCTCGGCGTCAACACCGGCGCCTCGCTCTTCGTCGTGTGCGGCATCGCGTTCCTCGGCATCTCGAACGTGTTCCAGTACCTGGGGCTCGCGCTCATCGGCGGCGCGCTCGCGGCGCTGTTCGTCTACGTCGTCGGATCCGTCGGCCCGGGCGGCGCGACCCCCATCAAGCTCGCGCTCGCGGGCGCCGCGACCACGGCCGCGCTGTCCTCCCTCGTGAGCGCCGTGCTGCTGCCGCGCGCCGCCGCGATGAACGACTTCCGCTTCTGGCAGGTCGGCGGCGTCGGCGGCGCCTCGTGGGGATCCATGGCCGCCGTCGTGCCGTTCCTCGCACTCGCCGTCGTCGTCGCCTTCGTCCTGTCGTCGTCGCTCAACGCGCTCGCGCTCGGCGACGACGTCGCGTCGGGCCTCGGCGTGCGCGTCGGCGCCACGCGCGCGATCGCCGCGACGGCGGGCGTCGTGCTCTGCGCGGGCGTCACGGCGCTCGCGGGTCCCATCGCGTTCGTCGGCCTCATGGTGCCGCACGCCGTGCGCCTCGTCGCGGGCCCCGACCAGCGCTGGTTGCTCCCGCTGTCGGCACTCGGCGGCGCCGTGCTGCTCACCCTCGCCGACACGGCGGGCCGCGTCATCGGATCTCCCGGCGAGGTCGAGGCCGGCATCCTCACCGCCTTCCTCGGCGCGCCCGTCCTCGTCGCGATCGCGCGGCGCACCCGGATGAAGGCCCTGTGATGACGGCCACGGCACCCGCGCTCCTCTCCCCCGCCGCCTCCGCGATCCGCGCGGGACGGCGCCGCCGCGGCAGGCGGCGCGCAATCGGCATCGCGGCCCTTTCCGTCCTGCTCGTCGCGCTCATCGTGGCGATGCTCATGCTGGGCCGCACCATCTATCCCCTGGGCGACGTCGTCGCGGTCCTCGCG
>JAJUIM010000352.1 GCA_029267645.1 Microbacterium sp. | reverse complement strand
CCGGCACGCGGCGGGCCTCACGGGCTCGTACCGGCGCTGGGACTGGGATCGCGGCGCCTGGCACAGCGACGCGATCGAGGTGGACCCGCGCGTCGCGCTCGTGATCGAGGGCTGCGGCGCGCTCACGCCCGACACGGCCCGCGTCGCGGCCTGCGCCGTGTGGCTCGACGGCCCCGAGCCGCTGCGCCGCGAGCGGGCGTTCGAGCGCGACGGCGAGGGATTCGTGCCGTTCTGGGACATGTGGGCCGCACAGGAGGACGCGCACATCCGCGCCCACGCCCCCGCCCGCCACGCGACGATCGCGGCGGACGTGGGGTGATATCAGCGGTGCGCGTGGGGTGAGCTCAGTCGCGCGCGTCGCGTTGCTCTGCGACCTGCACGAGGCCTTCGAGGCGGTAGCCGATCCACTCGTAGAGGCCGTAGGCGGGGTCGTCCTCGTCGTGCTCGGCGTCGTCCGAGATGCCGAGCCGGCTCGCGAGCACGAGGCGCAGCGCGGAGAGCGTGCGCAGCCACGGATCGAGGTGGTCGCCCGCGATCGACACGTCGACGGGGGAGAGCGCCTCGCCGACAGAGGCGTCCTCGATCCGCGCGAGGTCGCTGCGCACGGTCGCGGCGTCGTGCGCGCGGCGTCCCAGCAGGTCGCCGCGGGTGACGCTCTCGAACTCCCGCGAGGCGTCCGCGTCGTCGGGGTACGCGTCGGGCGTGAGGCGCGCGACCGCGGGGTCGTCGCCCGCCGGATCCTCCGTCACGAGCTGCTGGAACTGCGTGACGAGGTCGGTCAGGTGCGCGGCCTCGACGCGCGTGAGGGTGAGGATGACGAGGCCGTCGTCGCTCATTGCGGAGCCTTTCGTACGGTGGCCCAGAGGCCGTAGTCGTGCATGGCCTGCGCGTGCAGCTCCATCTGCTCGCGCGCGCCCTCGGCGACGACCGCGAAGCCGTCGTTGTGCACCTGCAGCATGCGCTCGGTCGCGACCTCCTGCGAGAAGCCGAAGTACTCGCGGAAGACGCGCACGACGTAGCTCATGAGGTTGACCGGGTCGTCCCACACGACCGTCTGCCAGGGAACGTCGCCGGACGGCGCCAGGGAGAGGTCGACCGCCTCGTCGAGATCGGGGGAGACGGTCGTCATGCCCACCCCAGCTCGTGCAGCCGGGCATCGTCGATGCCGTAGAAGTGGGCGATCTCGTGCACGAGGGTCGTATGCACCTCCTGGCGCAGGTCGTCGAGCGTCTCGCACTGCTCGAGGTGCGGCTCGCGGTAGACGATGATGCGGTCGGGCAGCTCGCCCGTTCCGTAGCCGCCGCGCTCCGTGAGCGCGAGGCCGTCGTAGAGACCGAGGAGGTCGAGCGAACCGTCCTCCGGGCGGTCCTCGACGACGAAGATGACGTTGTCGAGCCCGTCGACCATGTCGTCCGGAAGCCGGTCGAGTTCCTCGACGACCAGGGCCTCGAACTCGTCCGCGTTCATATCCGCCAGTCTATCGGTCGCCGCTCACACGAGCCCGCGAAGGAACGCCTCCGGCGACACCCCGGCCGCCGCAGCGCGCGCGACGAGACGCTCGTGCGTCGCGGGGTCGAGCCGGACGCGGAGCTCGACCTCGGCGGGCTCATCGGCGGGCTGCTCGTCGAAGAGGTCGTCGAAGAGCGTCGGGGCGGCGGTTGTGGGGACGGTGGTACGGGACCGGGCCGCGGTGTCGGGCGCGCCCGCGGGCTGCGCTCCGGTGTCGGGTGTGCGGGGTGCGTTGGGGGGCTGGGTGGCGGAGCCGGGGGCGCTCGATGGCTGCGCTTCGCTGTCGGGCGTGCGGGGTGCGTTGGAGGGCTGGGCGGCGGAGCCGGGGGTGATGCTTGCGCCGCGGAGGTTGGACATTGCGCCGGTCGTCACGGGCGTGATGGGATCCGCGTCCGGGATCGTGCCGCGGAAGCCGGGTCCGCGGGCGACGTCGCTGCCGCGCTGGTAGGCCTGCGCGGCGCCGTTCGCGAGCTCGTCGGCAGCCTCATTGCGGGGATGGCCGGCGTGCCCCTTGACCCACTCGAAGGTGACCGTGCGGCCCTCGAGCTCGTGGTCGAGCGCTTCGAGGATCTCGCGATTCAGCACAGGCTTGCCATCGGCCTTTCGCCAGCCCTTGCGCTTCCAGCCGGGCATCCACTTCGTGACGGAGTCGATCACGTACCGGCTATCGCACTCGATGTGCAGCGCCTCGTCCTCGCCGGCCGTGGCGCGCAGCAGCTCGAGCACGGCCGTGAGCTCGCCCTGGTTGTTCGTGCCGTGCGGCGATCCCCCCGCGGCCCACGATTCGTCGTCGATGTACCAGGCCCAGCCCATGGGGCCGGGATTCCCGAGTGCGGACCCGTCGGCAGCGGCGATGATCGTCATCCGATCAGCGTACTGAGCCGCCCCT
>JAJUIM010000294.1 GCA_029267645.1 Microbacterium sp. | reverse complement strand
GGCCCCAACGGCGCCGGCAAGTCGACGACGATGCGCATGCTCGTGGGGCTCGCGCGCCCCGACTCGGGGGAGGCGAGGATCCTCGGCGCGCCCTTCGTCGACGTGCCGAACCCCGGCCGCCACGTCGGCGTGCTGCTCGACGCCTCGGCGTCGCACGCGGGGCGCACCGGGCGCGAGACGCTCGCGCTCGCGGCGCTCACGATGGGGCTCGGACCGGGCGCCGTCGACCGCGCACTCGATCGCGTCGGGCTGTCGCGCAAGGAGGCGGCCCGCCGCACGGGCGGCTACTCGCTCGGCATGCGACAGCGGCTCGGCATCGCGAGCGCGCTGCTCGCCGATCCCTCGGTCCTCATCCTCGACGAGCCCGCGAACGGCCTCGACCCGTCGGGGATCCGTTGGATGCGCACGCTCGTGCGCGAGTTCGCGGATGACGGCGGCACGGTGCTGCTGTCGTCGCACCTCCTGCAGGAGATCGACGCCGTCGCCGACGACATCGTCATCATGGGCGGCGGCCGCGTGCACGCGCACAGCTCGCGCGCCGAGCTCGTCGGCGAAGGATCACTCGAGGACGCCTTCTTCGCGGCCACCTCGGGCCTCTCGCGGGACGGAGCGGACGCGTGACCGCGCTGCAGGGTGTGCGCGCGCCCGTCCTCGAGGGCACGAGGACGCCGTTCCTGCGCCTCGTGCGCGTCGAGCTGCGCAAGCAGCTCGACACCCGCGCCAGCCGGTGGATCCTCGCCGTCATCGCGCTCGTCACGCTCGCGGCGGCCGCGCTGTCGCTGTGGATCCTCGAACCGGCGGGCCTCACCTTCCGCACCCTGTCGGACATGACGTCGGCGGGCTGGGGCATGCTCCTGCCCGTCATCGGCGTGCTCGCGGCGACGAGCGAGTGGACGCAGCGCACGGGCCTGCAGACCTTCGTGCTCGAGCCGCGCCGCACGCTCGTGAACCTCGCGAAGCTCGTCTCGGCCCTGCTCGTCGGGCTTGCGATGGCGGCGGCGACCTTCGCGGCCGCCGCGATCGCGAACCTCGTCGGCATCGTGGCCTTCGACGGCGACGGATCCTGGGCGCTCGAGCCCACCTACGTCGTCGGGATCCTCGCGAGCATGGCCGTGTACGTCGCGATGGGCGTCGGGCTCGGGCTCAGCCTGCTCAGCACGCCGCTCGCGATCGTCGCCTTCATCGTGCTGCCGATCGTGTTCTCGACGCTCGCGCTCGTGCCCTGGCTCGCCGACGTCGTGCCGTGGATCGACATCGGCGGGGCGCTGCTGCCGATTATCGAGGGATCGCCCTCGGGCGAGGAATGGGCTCGGTTCGCGGTCTCCGCCGCGGCATGGTGTGCGCTGCCGCTCGCGATCGGCCTCTGGCGCACGGCGCGGCGAGAGGTCGCCTGATTCGGCGTCGTGGGGCCCGCGGGTGCTGCGCGGGCCCCACGATCACGCTCGCCGCGCTGACGCCGGCCGCCGCTGGGCCGCCGTCAGCGCGGCGAGCGCGCCCGTGACGGCGAGGATCGCGACGCTCAGGCCGAGGATCGGGAACGCCTCGCCCACCGCGAGCGCGACGGCGCCGATCGCGACGAGCACGGCCATCGCGACGAAGCGCGACACCGCGAGGTGGCCGCGCCGCGACCGCAGGAACAGCACGTTGCCGACGAGGTAGACGAGCGGCCCCGCGACCGTGACCGCGACGATCGCCGGTGTGAGGTGGTCGTGCGACAGGCGCAGCTCGATCGACACGGCGACGAGGATCGCGCCCAGCACCATGAATGCGTGCGCGTAAGCGTACGCGGAACGCAGCGCGGCGGTCGAGCCGTCGCCGCCGGTGTCCTCGCCGTTCAGGGCGAAGTAGTTCCACCACAGCACGAACAGCGACGCGAAGCCCACGAGCAGGCTCACGGCCATGGACACGGTCAATTCGCCGTGGTCGACGACGGCGCCGCCCATGAGCAGAATCGACTCGCCGAGCGCGATGATGAACACGAGCCGGTTGCGCTCGGCGAGGTGCTCGGGATCCGTGTCCCACACGCTCATGGGCGCCGAGCCGACACCCGGCACGCGATAGTGCGCGAGCGGCGCGAGGTAGTCGACGAGCACCGCGACGAGCCACGTGAGCAGGCGCCACTCGGGCTCGAGGAATGCGCCTGCGACCCAGAACACGCCCGCGCCGAGCGTCCACAGCAGCAGCATGCGGTAGTTGTGAGCAAGCTGCTGGCCGCGGAAGGCGACCATCATGAACACGGGGCGCAGGATCCCCATGAACAGGTAGCACCCGACGAACAGCAGAGCGCCGCCGCCGAACGCGGTCGGGATCGCGACCGACATGCCGAGCGCCGCGAGCATGAGCACGCCGCTCAAGAGCTGCACGGGCGTGCGCGACGGGTCGAGCCAGTTCATGGCCCAGGCCGTGTAGTTCCAGCCCCACCAGACCGCCGCGAACACGACGACCGTCTGCGCGGCGCCGATCCAGGTGAGGTGGGCGATCAGCAGGTGCGACAGCTGGATGATCGCGAAGACGTAGACGAGGTCGAAGAAGAGCTCGACCGGCCCCACGTGCGATCGGTTGTGGGCGCCTCGGCCCAGTGTCGGAGCTTCCGCGCGCATCACCTGACGATCAGCCCTCCCGGATCGTCATGGTCGCGATCTTGTCGCCCGCGACCTCGAAGGTGAACTCGCTCATGCCGTTGGCGTGGTTGCTGCGCCAGTCGCCCACGACCGTGACGCGGTCGCCCGTGGCCGAGACGCGCTCGGGCGTGAGCGTGCCCTTCGAGCCGATGAACTCTCGGTCGCTCCAGGCGCGGATCGCGTCGCGGCCCGCGAACACGCGGCCCCAGTCGTCGACGGATCCGTCCTGCGTGAACGCGTCGAGGAAGCCTTC
>JAJUIM010000474.1 GCA_029267645.1 Microbacterium sp. | reverse complement strand
GCGCTCGCCCGCGCCGTGTACGCCGGCGCGCCGGGGCACCCCGCCCTGCTCGGCCGCGATCACTGGGCGGGGATCCGCCTGGCCGCCTCGGGCGACACGGGCGCGGGCGCGTACCTGCGGGCCCACGCGGCGCTCCGCGTCGAGTGCGGCGACCTGTGGGACGGCGCCGACATCGACCGAAAGCCGGCCGTGACCGGCGCGTAACACGCCGCGGATAGCCTCGCGCCATGTCCCTTCTCCTCACCTCGGCCCGCCTCATCACGATCCCCGCGGGCACCGACGATCCCGGATACATCGACGGCGGCTGGCTGCTCGTCGAGGACGGCCGCATCGCGGCGCTCGGCCCCGGGGATCCGCCGCACGGCACGACGGCCGACGAGACGCTCGACGCGGGCGGCGCCTTCGTGGCGCCCGGCTTCGTCTCGAGCCACTCGCACCTGTTCACGAGCGGCCTGCGCGGCCTCGGCGTCGCCGAGACGCTGTACGGCTGGTGCGACTCGATGCTCGGCACGACCGCCCACATGACTCCCGAGCAGATGTACTGGGCGACGCTGCACGGCGCCCTCGACTTCCTCTCGCACGGCGTGACGACGGCCTACAACTTCACCGATCCCCTGCAGGCGTGGGAGCGGATGGTCGAGGGGCGGCGCACGGGCACGGCGCCGCTGCGCGAGCTCGAGTACCACACGCGCCAGGCCGACGCGTGCCTCGACGCGGGGATCCGCTTCGTCGATGCGGCGGGCATGGACGTCACCTCGGGCGCGGCCGACGAGGTCTTCGACCGGTTCGCGGCGCAGGTCGCGCACACGCGGGGGCTCGACGAGACGCGCGCGCTCGGCAGCTCGATCATGGGCCAGGTGCAGTGGTCGCCCCACCCCGAGGCGGCCGAGTTCGAGGTCGAGGCGATGCGCCGCTACGGCGTGACGAACCAGGCGCACTTCCTCGAGTCGCCCGAGGCCGTCGACGTGCAGCGGGCGAAGTTCGCGCTGTACCGCGACGCGGGCGCGCTCGAGCGCGGCCTCGTCTTCGGGCACTTCATCCAGACGACGCCCGAGATCATCGAGCAGGCGGCTGCGGGCGGCGCCGCCATGTCGTGGCAGCCCGCCTCGAACGGCCGCCTCGCCTCCGGCATCGCACAGGTGCCCGAGATGATCGCGCGGGGCATGCCGGTCGGCGTGGGGCTCGACGACCAGGCCTGCACCGACGTGTCCGACCCGTGGCAGAACATGCGCATCGGCATCTATGCGCAGCGCGCACGCCTGAAGGATCCGCTCGCCATGATGCCCGAGCAGATGCTGCGCCTGCACACGCTCGGCGCGGCCGAGATCATGGGCGTCGCCGACCGCGTCGGCAGCCTCGAGGTCGGCAAGCACGCCGACTTCGTCGTGGTCGACCCCGCCCGCCCCGACGTCGGACCGCTCTGGCACCCCGTGCGCAGCTACGTGCTGTCGATGACGCCCCGCAATCTCGCCCGCGTGTACGTCGGCGGCGAGCTCGTGAACGAGCGCGGCGATTC
>JAJUIM010000167.1 GCA_029267645.1 Microbacterium sp. | reverse complement strand
GTCGATAACGGAAGCGCACGCGCGCCTCCCTCGCCGAGGTCGTGATCCATCGTACCCGATGGCTCCGATAGGATCGATCTCGCGTGTGTCTTCCGCGCTCATCCCGTCTTTTCATCTCCAGGAGCCGCCAGCAATGGACCCTTCGCACATCGTCGGACTCGTCATCGCCCTCCTCTCCGCGGGGGCGCTCATCACGGGCGCGGGCGCGATGTTCTCGCTCGGTCGCCAGGCGTCATACGACGACTGATCGGGCATCCCCCTCCGCCCCTCGGAGTAGCCTGGGGGGCGAATCCTCATCCCCCTTCTCGAAGGAGATTTGCGTGAACGCTGCCGCAGCCAACATCGGGGTCGTCGGCCTCGCCGTGATGGGCTCGAACCTGGCCCGGAACCTCGCAAGCCGCGAGGGCAACACGGTCGCGGTCTACAACCGCAGCCGCGAGAAGACCGACCAGCTCGTCGCCGAGCACCCCGAGGCGGGATTCATCCCGGCGTTCTCCTATGAGGAGTTCGCGGCGTCGCTCTCGAAGCCGCGCACGGCCATCATCATGGTCAAGGCGGGCCGCGGAACCGACGCCGTCATCGACGAGCTCGTCAAGGTCTTCGAGCCGGGCGACATCATCGTCGACGGCGGCAACGCGTACTTCCCCGACACGATCCGCCGCGAGAAGGCGGTGCGCGAGACGGGCATCAACTTCGTCGGCGCCGGCATCTCCGGCGGCGAGGAGGGCGCGCTCAACGGCCCCTCGATCATGCCCGGCGGATCCGACGAGTCGTGGGTCACGCTCGGCCCGATCCTCAAGTCGATCGCGGCGGTCGCCGACGACGGCGAGCCCTGCGTGACGCACATCGGCCACGACGGCGCGGGCCACTTCGTGAAGATGGTGCACAACGGCATCGAGTACGCCGACATGCAGCTCATCGCCGAGGCGTACGACCTCATCCGCCGTGGCACGGGCAAGGCGCCGGCCGAGATCGCAGAGATCTTCGCCGAGTGGAACCGCGGCGAGCTCGAGTCGTACCTCATCGAGATCACGGCCGAGGTCCTGCGCCAGGTCGACGCCGAGACGGGCAAGCCGCTCGTCGACGTGATCCTCGACCAGGCCGGCGCGAAGGGCACGGGCGCATGGACCGTGCAGACGGCGCTGTCGCTCGGCGTGCCCGTGTCGGGCATCGCCGAGGCGACCTTCGCCCGCTCGCTCTCGTCGCACCCCGAGCAGCGCGAGGTCGCCCGCGTCCTCCCCGGCCCCGACACCGAGTTCCACGTGGACGACGTCGACGGGTTCGTCGAGGACGTGCGCCAGGCCCTCTTCGCATCGAAGATCATCGCCTACTCTCAGGGCTTCGACGAGATCCGCGCCGGCGCCGCCGAGTACGACTGGACGATCGACCTCGGCGCCGTGTCGAAGATCTGGCGCGCCGGCTGCATCATCCGCGCGCAGTTCCTCAACCGCATCGCCGACGCCTACGCCGAGCAGCCCGAGCTGCCCGTGCTCGCGACCGCGCCCTACTTCGCCGACGCGCTCACGCGCGGCCAGGCCGCGTGGCGCCGCGTCGTCGTGGCCGCGACGCAGGCGGGGATCCCCTCGCCGGCCTTCAGCTCGTCGCTCGCGTACTACGACGGCCTGCGCGCCGACCGCCTGCCGGCCGCGCTCGTGCAGGGCCAGCGCGACTTCTTCGGCGCGCACACCTACAAGCGCATCGACAAGGAGGGCACCTTCCACACGCTGTGGTCGGGTGACCGCACCGAGGTCGAGGCCGAAGACACCCACTGAGGTTCGACGAACGGGCCGGGCGGATCTGATCCGCCCGGCCCGTTCGCGTGTTTCCGTGGGGTAGGGCGGGCGCGGGGATCCACAAGTCTCTTCCGAGTCCGCAAGTCTCCTGCGGATCCACAATTCTCCTCGGAGTCCACAAGTCTCCGACAAGTCCGCGGGAACTGCCGGTGGACTTCTCGGAGACTTGTGGATCTGGCGGAGACTTGTGGAATCGCGGGCCGCGACGAGGGGCGCCTACGCCGCGGTGGTCTGCGGCTTGGCGGGGAGGGTCACGCGGAACGTCGTCGAACCCGGCTCGCTCTCGACCTCGATCGTGCCGTGGTGCGCCTCGACGATCGCCTTCACGATCGACAGGCCGAGGCCGGATCCGCCCGTCTTGCGGGCGCGCGACGCGTCCGCGCGCACGAACCTCGTGAAGAGGCGCTTCTGCAGCTCGGGGTCGATGCCAGGGCCCGTGTCGTGCACGTCGACGATCGCGCGAGTCGCGGATCCCTCCCCCGCGGTGCGCAGCGAGACCGTGACCTCGGTGCCCTCGGGCGTGTGCGTGCGGGCGTTCGCCAGCAGGTTCGTGATGACCTGCGTGAGGCGCGAGCGGTCGCCCGCGACGAGCACGGGATCCTCCCCCACGTCGGCTCCCCAGTCGTGCTCCATGCCGGCCATCGCCTGGTCGGCGACGGCGTCGACGATGAGCTGGCGGAGGTCGACCATGTCGTACACGAGCTCGTGCCCCTCGTCGAGGCGCGCGAGCAGCAGCAGGTCCTCGACGAGGCCCGTCATGCGCTGCGACTGCGCCTCGATGCGCTGCAGCGATTGCCGGCTCGAGTCGCTCAGCGAGCCGTCGCGCAGCGACAGCTCGCTGTAGCCGCGGATCGACGCGAGCGGCGTGCGCAGCTCGTGACTCGCGTCGGCGACGAACCGGCGCATCGTCTCCTCGTTGCGCTGGCGAGCGGCGAGCGAGTCCTCCACGTGATCCAGGAGCGTGTTGAGCGACGCCCCCACCTGGCCGACCTCGGTCGCCGGATCCGACTGCTCTTCGGGCACGCGCTCCGTGATCGACACGTCGCCCTGGTCGAGTCGCTGCTGCGACACGCGCGCCGCCGTCTGGGCGATGTCGCGCAGCGGCCTGAGCCCGGACCGGATCACGCCCGACGTCGCGATGCCGAGCAGCAGCATGCCGCCCATCGTCGCCAGGCCGATCGACCACAGCATCTGGCGCAGGGTGAGATCCTCCGCCGCGAGTGAGAGCCCGAAGGCGACCGACGACTGGCCCCACCCGTCGGGCAGCATGCCGTTGACCCGGAAGGATCCGAGCCCCGACACCGTGACGGTCGTGAGGCGACCTGGCCCCACCTCGTTCACGGCCTCGATCACGCGCTCGACCTGCGCGTCGGAGAGGTTGTACGTGCGGTAATCGTTGCCGACGACCGCGCCCGTCGCACCCGTGAAGGGGCTGTCGATCACGAGCAGCATGCCGGGCGAGGCCTGGATCTCGGCCAGCTGGTCGGAGGCCGCGCCGTCGAGCAGGCCGACGCCGAACTCCTTGCCGAGACTGCTCATCGCCTCGCGCGTGCGCGCGTCGGCCTGGCTGTTGAGGACGTTGTTCAGCAGCACGCCGGTCACGACGGAGACGACGATGAGGATCCCCGCGACGATCGCGAAGACCGTGAGCATGAGGCGCGACTGCAGCGACATGCGGGCGCTGCCGCCGGGGGCGGCCTCGCTCTGCGCGCGTCGCCGCATCGCGCGAGGGCTCACTGCGGAGCCTTGATCATGTAGCCGACGCCCCGCACCGTGTGGATGAGGGGCTCGCGGCCGGCGTCGATCTTCTTCCGCAGGTACGAGATGTACAGCTCGACGACGCTCGACTTGCCGCCGAAGTCATAGTTCCAGACGCGGTCGAGGATCTGCGACTTCGACACGACGCGGCGCGGGTTGCGCATGAGGAACCGCAGCAGCTCGAACTCGGTCGCCGTGAGCTCGATCTCGTCGTCGCCGCGCAGCACCTCGTGGCTGTCCTCGTTGAGGCTGAGGTCGCCGACTCGCAGAATCGGCTCGGGCTCGGCTGCGAGCGCCGTTCCGGATCGGCGCATGAGCGCGCGGAGGCGGGCCACGACCTCCTCGAGGCTGAAGGGCTTCGTGACGTAGTCGTCGCCACCGGCGGTGAGGCCCGCGACGCGGTCGGCGACGGCGTCCTTCGCCGTGAGGAATAGCACGGGCACCATGTTCTGCTGCTGCCGCAGACGCTGCAGCACGCTCATGCCGTCGAGGTCGGGCATCATGATGTCGAGCACGAGCGCGTCGGGCGCGAAGTCCTTGACCGCCTCGAGCGCCTCGAATCCGCTGCCCGCCGTGCGGACCTCCCACCCCTCCATGCGGAGGGCCATCGACAGCAGGTCTGTGAGCATCTGCTCGTCGTCGACGACGAGCACGCGCACGGGCGTGCCGTCGGGGCGGGTCAGGGCGGATCCAGGCGCGGGGTTGGTCATGCCCCCATTGTGCGCCGCTTCCTATGCATCGGCTATGGCGCGAGCTATGTCTGACCTGTGAAATGCGCCAGCCGGCGCGCCCGTAGGCTGAGAGCGATGACGAACGCAGCACGCACCGCGCTCGAAGGCGACGTGACGCGGATCCTCGCGCACTGGATCCCGCGCGACGATCACGACCGCTCGATGCGCGCCTCCTTCGCCGAGCACCTCGCGGATCCGCCCCTCCCCCTGTCCCGCGACGCGGGGCCGCACCACGTGACGGCGTCGGGGCTCGCGTTCGATCCCTCGCTCGCCCGCACGCTGCTCGTGTTCCACCGCAAGGGGCGATTCTGGGTGCAGCCGGGCGGCCACCTCGAGGCGGGCGACGCGTCGATTCGCGACGCGGCGCTCCGCGAGCTGCGTGAGGAGACGGGCGTCGAAGGATCCGCGTCCGCCGCGCTCGACCTCGATCACCACGCGCTCGGGTCGGGCTTCGGGCGCTGCGCGTCGCACCTCGACATCGGCGTCGGCATCATCGTGGATCCCGCGGCGACGCTTGCCGTGAGCGACGAGTCGGAGGACCTCGCGTGGTTCGCGCTCGACGCCCTCCCGCCTGATCTGGCGAACGGCACCGCCCGGCGTCT
>JAJUIM010000037.1 GCA_029267645.1 Microbacterium sp. | reverse complement strand
GACTTCCGCCGCCAGGGCCTCGCGTCGGCGCTGACGCTCGACGTCGCGCACGCGATCCGCTCGCGCGGCGACCGCCCCTTCCTGCACGCCTCCGAGACGAACACGGGCGCCGTCGCCGCCTACGAGAAGCTGGGCTTCACGCTGCGCCGCCGCGTGCCCTTCCTGCGCCTCAAGTCTCCGGCCTGACCGGCCGCGCAACCGGTCGCAACCTCCCTCGACATAGCGTTCCCGCGCCCGCGGCACAGCCGTCGCGCGGACCTGTCGAAGGAGACACAGATGACCACCTATGTCGCACCCGGTCAGCCGGGATCGATCACCGTCTTCCGCCCCCGCTACGGGCACTGCATCGGCGGACAGTTCGTGGTTCCGATCGACGGCGCGTACTTCGAGGACACGACGCCAGTCACGGGCCAGCCCTTCACCGAGGTCGCCCGCGGCACGGCCGTCGACATCGACCGCGCGGCACATACGCGGATCCGCAAGATCGCCTTCACGGGCGAGACGGGCACGGGCCGCCTCATCATGCAGAGCGCGGCGCAGAACCTCATTCCCGTCACGCTCGAGCTCGGCGGCAAGAGCCCCAACATCTTCTTCGAGGACGTCGCGCGCGACATCGACCCCTACTACACGAAGGCGCTCGAGGGCTTTGCGATGTTCGCCCTCAACCAGGGCGAGGTGTGCACGTGCCCGTCGCGGGCGCTCGTCGAGGGATCCATCTACGACGGCTTCGTCGCCGACGGGCTCGACCGTGTCTCGCGCATCCTGCGCGGCAACCCGCTCGAGACGACCACCATGATCGGCGCACAGGCGTCGAAGACGCAGTACGAGAAGATCCTGTCGTACATCGACATCGGGCGCGAAGAGGGCGCGCGTCGTGCACGGCGGCGGCCCCGTCGACCTCGGCGGCGACCTGTCGGGCGGCTATTACATCGAGCCGACCGTGTTCGAGGGCCGCAACGACATGCGCATCTTCCAGGAGGAGATCTTCGGGCCCGTGCTGTCGGTCGCGCGCTTCGACGGCTTCGACGACGCCATCGAGATGGCGACCGGCACGATGTGCGGCCTCGGCGCGGGCGTGTGGAGCCGCAGCGCCGACACGTGTTACCGCGCGGGCCGGGCGATCGAGGCCGGCCGCGTGTGGACCAACACCTATCATCAGTACCCCGCGCACGCGGCGTTCGGCGGCTACAAGCAGTCGGGCATCGGGCGCGAGAACCACCTGCAGATGATGGAGCACTACCAGCAGACGAAGAACCTGCTCGTGTCGTACGCAGAGGGCCCCTCGGGCCTGTTCTGATCGGCGTCAGAACAGGCGCATGACGATCTGGGCGAGGATCAGCACGCCGATCACGCCCACGACCCAGCCCGCGCCGCGGCGCTTGAGCCGCGCGCCCTCGCGCGCGACGCCCTTGGGAGGGCGAAGCGACGCGGGGGCGCGCAGCGCGGGCGCCTCCTCGTGATCCGGGGCGACGGGCACGGGCGCCGCGGGCGCGGATCCCTCGACGGCCAGGCGCTCGTCGCGCCACCGGCCCCAGTGCGCGAGCTTCTCGAGCATCGCGCCGACGACCGAGAAGAGCCACGCCCACCGGTCGGCGTCGAGCGTCGAGACCGAGCGGCGCGAGTAGAGGAACATCCAGTCGTCGATGATCTCGACGTCGAGCTCGGCTGCCTTGCCGATGAACCGCTCCATGATGTCGGGCGTGAAGAGATACAGCGCGTCGGCCTCGTAGCCCTTGGGGCAGTAGAGGCTGAAGTGGCGGTCGAAGTCGCCCTCGAGGCTCAGCCGCTGGTCGCGATCGAAGCGCACGGGAAGGTTGGAACCGAGGAGGCTGTTGTTGCCCTCGGCGTCGAGCACGATGTGCGGCAGCGGCGCGTCGAGGCGCACGGCGATGTAGCCCCACGTGTGCGTGCTGCTGTTCTTGCCCGAGCCCGTCGTGTACTGGTAGTTGCCGAACTCGACGAACCGCGGCCGGTCGCCCCGCACGAGCATGGCCGAGCGCCGCTTGCGGCCGAGGCCGAAGATCATGCCGGGCAGGGCGGGCGACTCGAAGCCCGGGTGGAACGACATGCCGTTCGCTGTCGCGAACCGGTCGAGCCGGTACTGGGTCGCGCCCGGCGTGACGAAGACCGAGACGAGACCCGCCGCGATGAGCGCGAGCGCGATCAGGCCGAAGAAGACCGCCATGACGACCAGTCCGCCCTCGAAGGCGGACACCTGGAACATCGAGATCGTCGAGAACAGGAACATCCCGCCGAACCCGAGGAGGAACACGCCCACGACCTTCAGCGTCTTGGGGCTGCCGAGGTGCGAGTTCGGGAACCGATCGGCGAGTGAGGCTCGGAATGCGCGCACCTCGGCGCGCGAGACGGGCGCCTTCAGTGGCGCGGCGTCGAATGCATATGTCTCCCCCTGCATACGACTACGGTAAGCGGTCGCGCCCGGATCCCCCGATGGGTCGCCACGTTCTCGGCGACCCATCCGCGCGCCCGCCGCGTAGCCTCGGTGGCATGGAGTGGACGAGCGACGTCGCATCGGGACAGTGGATCCGCGAGCGGACGGACGACGAGTGGACGATCCATCACTTCGTACCACGCGGCTTCGAGGCGTACGCGCGCGTCTTCCACCCCGGCTTCCGGGAGCGGCCCGTCGGCCGGCCGTGGCCGCAGGGCGAGGGCGCGTGGGAGGAGCTCGAGGGGGTCGAGATCGACACCGAGGCCGTGACGTGGGGTGAGACGGCCCGTGCGTTCGGCACCGTCATGCACCCCCTGGCCTCGTGGCGGGGCATCACCCGCGCCGACGCCGATGACTGGAACGCCCCGCCCGCCGACGGCCCCGAGGGCTGGCGCTACGAGCAGCCGGACGGCGGGGGACTCCTGCCCGAGATGCTCGCGCTGCTCGCGCCGCACCTCGTCGCGGCGACGGCGGATCCCGCGGGCGGGTCCCTCGGCGTGTGGGAAGGATGGGGCGGACTCGTCGGCGGCGAGGCTCCCTCGGGTGCGCATGGTGTCGGCGGCGCAGGCCACGACGCGATGGTCTCCAGCAGCATCAAGGACGCGTTCAACAACCCCTTCCGACGCAACCGCTGGCGGTCGGGGATCCTCTCGGACGAGATCTCGCGCGCCCCGCGCCTCGAGCTGCCCGACCGCGCGCACGTGCTGTTCCGCGCCGACCTGCGGGAGCTCGAGGATCCCGCGTGGACCGAGCGCGCGCCGTGGCGCGACGCGGCGTCGGCGACGACCTACCCGCCGAGCCTCGCGTGGCCGGCGGATCGCGCGTGGTTCGTCGCGTGCGACGTCGACCAGAGCACGACGACGGTGGGCGGATCCGCCGAGCTCGTGCGCGCCCTCTGCGCCGACCCGCGCCTCGAGGCGGCCGAGCTCGCCGAGGGTGCGGCGTTCTTCGACGACGCGGACCCCGTGAACTGGGGCGGGCGTTCGCCGAGCGCCTGACGATTGCGCGAGGATCTGACGAAAACGCCGCTTTCGCCAGATCCTCGGCGAGATCCCCGGCGCTCGGCGCGGCGTCTCACCGCCCGATCTGCAGCAGCGGCGGGGCGCAGCACGCGGATCCGCCGAAGTCGCCTGCGCCGCCGCACACGCCGGTCTCGGGCAGCACCAGCTCGCTGCGCGCGGCGGCCTCGTGGTCTCCGGCGAGGTGGGCGGCCACGCTGCGCACCTGTTCGTAGCCGGTCAGTGCGAGGAAGGTGGGCGCGCGACCGTAGCTCTTCGCCCCGACGACGAAGAGGTCTCGCTCCGGCTGTGCGAGCTGCCGCGCACCCGTCGCGCCGACGGATCCGCACGAGTGGAGGTTCGGGTCGATCTCGCCCGCGATTCCCGCGACGGCCTCGAGCACAGGATCCAGGTCGAGACGCAGCTCGCTGAGGAAGGTCGTGTCCGGGCGGAACCCCGTCAGGGCGACGACGTGGTCGACGTCGGGGATCCGGCGTCCGTCCTCGGCGACGAGCGTGACCGCCGCCTGTTCGCGACGGATCTCGGCGAGGCGGTAGCCCGTCACGAGGCGCACGCGTCCCCGGTCGATCGCGGCGTGCGCGCGCCCGCCGAGGGCGGCGCGTTCAGGAAGGTCGTCCGCCGCGCCGCCGCCGAACAGATTCGTCGGGGAGTCCCGCCGGACGATCCAGGTGATGCGCGTCTCCGGCGAGTGAGCCGCGACGGCGTCCAGCGCGAGCACGGCCTGCGTCGCCGAATGCCCCGCCCCGACGACGGCGACGTGCCGTCCGGCGAAGCGGTCTGCATCGGACGGGATCCGGTACGAGACGGCGTCTGCCGCGCCGGCCTCGCCGATCGCGGGAAGGCCGTTCGCACCCGCGGGGCGCGGCTGCGACCAGGTGCCGGACGCGTCGACGACGGCGCGGGCGAGGATCCGCTCTTCGCCCGCCGCCGTGCGGGCGTGCACGACGAACGGCGCGTCGTCGCGGCCGGACGACACGACCCTGTCCCGACCCTCCCGCGCGACGCCCGTGACCGCGACGCCCGTGCGAACGCGCTCGCCGAGGGCCGCTGCGAGGGGCAGTAGATATCGCGCGGCCCACTCGGCGCCGGTCGGATATCCGCCTGCGGGCGCCGTCCAACCGGACGCCTCGAGCAGCCTCCGCGCCGCCGCGTCGATGAGCTCGGGCCACGCCGAGAACAGGCGCACGTGCCCCCACTCGGCGACGGCAGCGCCGGCGGCAGCCCCGCGCTCGAGGACGAGCACGCTCTGGTCGCGCTCGGCGAGATGCGCCGCGGCGGCGAGGCCCTGCGGCCCAGCACCGATCACGACGACGGGCAGATCCGGCATGTGCACTCCTCGTATCGACGATGTTCGATGGATCCACGCTCGCCTATCTATCGACAGATGTCAATATGTGCGAGAATCGTCGCGTGACTGCAACCGACGTCGACAGCGCCGCCTGCTGCGGCCCGCGGATCACCGCGACGCTCGGCGACGACGACGCGCAGCAGCTCGCCCGCGTGTTCAAGGCGCTCGGTGATCCGACCCGCGTGAAGCTGCTCTCGCTCATCGCGGCGGGCGAGGGCGGCGAGGCGTGCATCTGCGACCTCACGGATCCCGTGGGGCTCGCGCAGGGCACCGTCTCGCACCACATGAAGCTCCTCGCCGAGGCCGGCCTCGTCACCCGCGAGCAGCGGGGCAGGTGGGCGTACTTCGCGATCGCGGAGGGCGCGCTCGAGGCGGCCGCGAGCGCGCTCACCCCTCGCTGAACAGGAGATGCCATGACCGCCGACCGACCTTCCGTCCTCTTCGTCTGCGTCCACAACGCGGGCCGCTCGCAGATGGCCGCGGGGTTCCTCCGCGAGCTCGCGGGCGACCGCATCGAGGTGCGCTCGGCGGGGTCGCTCCCCGCCGATGAGATCAACCCCGTCGCCGTCGCCGCGATGGCCGAGGTCGGCGTCGACATCGCGGGCGAACAGCCGAAGGTGCTCACGACCGACGCCGTGCGGGAGTCGGACGTCGTCATCACGATGGGCTGCGGGGACGCATGCCCCATCTTCCCCGGCAAGCGGTACGAGGACTGGGCGCTCGACGACCCGGCGGGGCAGGGCATCGACGCCGTGCGCCCGATCCGCGACGACATCCGTGCCCGCATCGAGCAGCTGGTCAGCGAGCTCGTCTGACCGCAATGGGTCGCCAAGAACGTGGCGACCCGACTGCGCGCCGCGCGTAGCCTCGGGGCATGGAGTGGACGGGTGATGTCGCGGCGGGGGAGTGGATCCGCGAGCGGCTGGACGACGACTTCTCGCTGCACGGCGTGGTGCCGCGCGGCTTCGAGGCGTACGCGCGCGTCTTCCATCCCGTGCCGCGCGACCGTCCCGACGGATCCGAGCCGCACGCCGTCACGTGGGGCGTGCCGCACATCCTGCACGCGGTCCGGGATACCTTCGCCGACGATCTGACGATTGCGCGAGGATCTGACGAAACCCCCGCTTTCGCCAGATCCTCGGCGAAATCCCCGACCGACGGCAAGCCGGCACTCCGCCTCCCGGGCCGCGAGCACGCGCTCGTGCGGGCGGCGCCGCGCGAGTGGGCGGATCCGGCCTGGCCAGAGCGCGTCCCGTGGCGCGACGGCTGGGATCAGCAGTCGCCGAGCCTCATCTGGCCCGACGGCCGCGAGTGGGCCGTCGTGACCGAGGTCGACTTCGACTCGACGATCGTCGCGGGCTCCGCCGCGCTCGTGCGCGCGATCTGCACGGATCCCGCGATCGAGGCGCTGCCGATCCGCGAGGGCACTGACCTCACGTGGGACGCCGACGACGTCAACCGTCCGAGCGAGACGGGGTGATCCGGAACCGGCGGTCCCGTAACCTTCCGTTCATCGAGTCTTCCGTTCTCGTATCGCCAGTCTCGGAATTGCGCGTCACCTTCGCCGCCTTTCATGAGTGACGTCCCCACCAGGGGATTCCCGCTCCTCGAAAGGCACGTTCCATGCGATTCCGCGCTCCCCTCGCCCTCGGCGCACTCGCCGCGGGCTCCGCCCTCCTCCTGACCGGCTGCTCCTCGACGTCCGCCGACGCGACGGCAGACGACGACGTGATCCGCTTCGCGACGCTTCCGCTCACCGACGACCCCTCGGTCGCGACCCCCGTCGACGCCATGGCCGAGATCCTCGAGGAGGAGACGGGCATGCAGGTCGAGATCACCGACGTGCCGAACTACTCGGCCGTGATCGAGGCCGTGCGCGCGGGCCACGAGGACATCGGCATCATGAGCGGCTTCCCCTCGGCGCTCGCCGTCAACACGGGCGAGGTCGACTCGCTCGTCGCGTGGCCGGGCCTCGACGAGCCCGTCTCGACCTGCATCGTCATGGACGACTCGCCCCTCGAGTCGCTCGACGACATCACGCCCGACACGACCATCGCGTTCGCCGACCCGGCCTCGAGCTCGGGCTTCTTCATGCCGACCCACATGCTGCACGAGGCGGGCCTGACGGCGGGCGAGGACTTCGAGGAGCTCTTCTCGGGCGGCCACGACCGCAGCTTCCTCGCGCTCAAGGAGGGCCAGGCCGACGTCGCCTGCACCTCGACGACCTTCCCGCCGATGGCGGGCCAGGGCGACCCCATGTTCCCCTTCGAGGAGGGCGAGACCCGCTCGATCGGCGAGAGCATCTCGATGCCCATCTCGATGTCGGTGCTCGGCAGCCAGTCGATGAGCGACGAGAAGCGCCAGGCGCTCCTCGAGGCGCTGCCGGTCGTGTTCTCGGACGAGCACCGCGACGAGCTCGGCGTGTACATGGAGGCGATGCCCGAGGGCGTCGAGCCGATCATCGAGCCTGGGGCCGACGAGTTCCAGGCGTTCGTGGACATCGCGGCCGTCGCCGACGTCGACATCTCGGACCTGGAGTGATCATGACGACCCCCACCCTCACGGGCCCGAACCAGAGCGTGTCCCGCGCAACCGACGCGCGCGTCAGCGTCCGCGACCTGCGCGTGCGCTACTCGGAGGCCGAGCCCCTCGTGCTCGACGGCGTCGACCTCGACCTGCACTCGGGCGAGACGGTCGCGCTGCTCGGATCCAGCGGATCCGGCAAGTCGACCCTCATGAAGGCCCTCACGGGCTTCGCGCCCATCACGTCGGGCGACGTGCGCGTCGGCGACGTCGACGTGGCGCGCCTGCGCCGGGGCCAGCTGCGCGACCTGCGCGCCGGCGTGGGCCAGGTGTTCCAGCAGTTCAATCTCATCGGTCGCCTGAGCGTGCTGACGAACGTGCTCACCGGATCCCTGCACCAGGCGGGCCCCGTGAACGTGTTCGGCACGTTCCGCAGCGCCGACCGCCGCCGCGCGCTCGAGCTGCTCGACCGCGTCGGCATCGCGCACAAGGCCGAGGCCGAGGCCCGTTCGCTCTCGGGCGGGCAGCAGCAGCGCGTCGCGATCGCGCGCGCCCTCATGCAGAACCCGCGGGTGATCCTCGCCGACGAACCCGTCGCGTCGCTCGACCCCAAGATGAGCCGCACGGTGCTCGAGCTGCTGCAGTCGATCGCGCGCGACGAGGGGATCCCCGTGCTCGTGAGCCTGCACGTCCTGCCGCTCGCGCTCGCGCACTCCGACCGCATCGTCGGCCTGCGCCACGGTGAGATCGTCGTCTCGGGCCGCACGGCCGACCTCGACGCCGAACAGCTCGCCCCAGTGTACGAGATCGACGAGGAAGAGGAGGAGGACTGATGGCCACGCTCGAAGAGACCCGCAGGCGCCCCTCGCAGCCGCAGCTGGATCCCCGCGCCCGCGACCGCATGGAGCGCGCGTTCCGGATCCCCCGCGCCCGCTTCGTCATCGGAGGCGTCGCGGCCGTCGCGATCTTCCTCTGGTCGGCGAACGGCGCCCAGTTCGACTTCCTCAAGCTGGGCGAGGGCGCGAGCAACATGGGCGAGTTCATCACGCGCATGTTCCCGCCGGACTTCTCGAAGATCGGCACGATCCTGCTGCTCCTGCTCGAGACGCTGCAGATGGCGATCGTCGGCACCGTGCTCGGCGCCGTGCTCTCGCTCGTCATGGCGTTCGGCGCCGCGAGCAACATCGCGCCCGCCTGGCTGTACTACATCTGCCGCTGGACGATGAACATCATCCGCGCGCTGCCCGACCTCGTGATCGCCCTCATGTTCGTCTCGGCCGTCGGCCTCGGTCCCTTCGCGGGCATCCTCGCCATGACGATCGGATCCATCGGGTCGATCGGCAAGATCTTCGCCGAGGCGATGGAGGCCGTCGACCGCGGCCCCATCACGGCGATGCAGGCCGTCGGCGCCTCGAAGCGCCAGATCATCCAGTACGCGATCGTGCCGCAGGCGCTGCCGATGCTCACGAGCTACACGCTGCTGCTGTTCGAGGGCAACGTGCGCGGCGCCACGATCCTCGGACTCGTGGGCGCGGGCGGCATCGGCCTCGAGCTCACGACCGCCATGAACCGTTACGACTACGGACACCTGTTCGCCATGGTCATCTGCATCATCGTGCTCGTCACGATCATCGACCAGGCGAGCGCCATCATCAGAAAGAAGATCACATGACCACGCTGCTCGAGAACCTGCCCCTCACGGCCCCCGTCAACCTGCGCGACCTCGGCGGGATCCCCGTCGCGGGCGGCGTCGTGAAGCCCGGCTTCGCGATCCGCACCGACGACCTGTCGACGGCCGATCAGGACACGGCGACCGACCTCGTCGACCAGGGCCTCACGACCGTGATCGACCTGCGCTCGCACGCCGAGGTGAGCCTCACGGGGCGCGGGCCGCTCGCGGCCCTGCCCGTGACCTACCACCACGTGCCCTTCATGACCTCGATCGCCGAGGCGACGGAGGACGCGCTCGACCAGTCGACGTTCGAGACGCTCTACATCCGCATGTTCGAGAACGCCGCGCCCCGCATCGTGCAGGCCCTCGCGATCATCGCGACCTCGCCCGGCGCGGCCGCCTTCCACTGCGCGGCGGGCCAGGATCGCACGGGCGTGCTCGCGGCGTCGCTGCTCAAGGTGCTCGGCGCCGACGACGAGGCGATCGTCGAGGACTACGTGCGCACGGGCCAGAACTCCGACGCCATCATGTCGCGCCTCGCGCCCGTCATGGGCCCGCTCATGGCGGCGCACGGCATCGAGCTCGAGGAAGCGGCGAAGGCCGCGACCCGCTCGGAGTTCTCGCCCGCGCCCATGCGCGGCCTGCTCGCCCACCTCGCGGGCACGTACGCGGATCCGATCGAGCCGCTGCGCGCGGCGGGCCTCACGACCGGGCTCATCGAGGCGCTGCGCGAGCGCGCCGTCGCGTGATGCGATCCACCACGATGTCGGCCGACGCGGCGCAGGTCGCCGCGTCGGCCGCGCGTGCGTCCGAGGAGGGCCGCGGCCCCGGACGCCCACGCACGGAGGGACACGACGAGCGGATCCTCGACGCCGCGATCGCGCTCATCGACCGCGGCGCGCAGGTGACGGTGAGCGCCGTCGTCGCCGAGAGCGGCGTCTCGCGCGCCGCGCTCTACCGCCGCTGGCCGAGCATGACCGACCTCATCGCGGCCGCGCTCGACAGGGGCCGCGCGGCGATCGAGATCGACACGACGGGCGACATCCGTGCGACGATCGAGCACCTCATGTTCGGGGATCCGCGCGCGGCCCGCGGCGCGGGGTACAGCGAGCGGCGCTTCCGCACCCGCATGGCGCTCGTGATGCAGAACCCCGACCTGCAGAAGGCGTACTGGCAGTCGCACGTGCGGCGCCGGCGCGGGGCGGTGCACGCGGCGCTCGCCGAGGCGCAGCGCCGCGGCGAGCTGCGGGGCGACCTCGACCTCGACGCGTGCATCGACCTCATCAACGGGGTGTTCTACTACCAGGCCGTCGTGCGCGGCGCGCGGTTCGACGACCCCGAGACGATGGCGCGCTGCCGCGAGGCGTTCGGCGTCGCGTGGCGGGGCATGTCCGCCTGAGTCGCGTTCGCCGCGCGCGACACGCAGAGTGTGCGCCGTACGGGGGCAGTGCGGTCCGCCGAAGGCGGGCTGCGTTCGAGGGAGAACCATGCCCACGCACCCCGAGGGCGGCGCCGATGCGCCGCGCCTGACCGTCGACGACGTCATCGTGGTCGAGCCCCGCCGCATGCGGCAGGCGATCAGCGGAACCGTCGTCGGCAACTTCATGGAGTGGTACGACTTCGGCGTCTACGGCTATCTCGCCGTGACCATGACTGCCGTCTTCACGACGGGCATGGACGAGTCGGTCGGCCTGCTCGTGACGCTGCTCGGCTTCGCCGTGTCGTTCCTCGTGCGCCCCCTCGGCGGGCTCGTGCTCGGGCCGCTCGGCGACCGGCTCGGCCGGCAGAAGGTGCTGTGCTTCACGATGGCGACGATGGCGATCGGCATGGCCCTCATCGGCGTGCTGCCCACGTCCGAGCAGATCGGGCTCTGGGCGATCATCCCGCTGTACGTGCTGAAGATGGTCCAGGGCTTCTCGACCGGCGGCGAGTTCGCGGGCGCCTCGACCGTTGCGACGACGCCATGCTCGCTTTCGGCTGGCGGATCCCGTTCCTCCTCGCGATCCCGCTCGTATCCGCCGAGCTCACGACGGCGTACGCCCTCACGAGCTACATGCCGACCTACCTCGAGGAGGAGATCGGGCTGTCGAACCTCACGTCGGCGGTCGTGACGGTGCCCGTGCTCGTCGTCATGTCGCTGTCGCTGCCGCTCCTCGGATCCCTGCCCACCGTCGCGACCCACGACGAGGCGCGCGACCTCGTCGACGGCCAGGACGAGAACCCGCTGCTCGACACGAGCCCGATGCCGATCCCGGTCGCGGGACGGGGGCGCCGCGGCAGCAGCGAGGATCAGCCCGCGAGGTAGTCGCGCAGCACGGCCGCGTGGTTGACGGCCGGATCCTTCGCGCCGTACACGAGCGTCACGACGTCGTGCGACGCGATCGCCTGCCGCAGCTCG
>JAJUIM010000346.1 GCA_029267645.1 Microbacterium sp. | reverse complement strand
GATCGGTTCGGGCCACGGGCACGCCATCATCCACGCCGCGACGAACCACCCCGACACCGACTACCTCGCCGACGAGGTGTACCACGGCGGTCTCGCCCGAACGATGCTCGAGGCCGAGAAGGCCGGGCTGACGAACCTGCGCCTCATCGAGGCCAACGCGCCCGAGGTGCTCGAGACGCTGCTGCCCGAGGCGTCCGCCGACGAGCTGCGCATCTTCTTCCCCGACCCGTGGCACAAGAAGCGTCACCACAAGCGCCGCATGATCAGCCCCGGATTCGGGGCGATCGCGGGGCGCGCGCTGCGCGACGGCGGCCTGCTGCGACTCGCGACCGACTGGGAGGACTACGCGCTGCAGATGCGCGAGGTGCTCGACGCCGAGCCCGAGTTCGACCGCGCGTTCGACGGCGAGTGGGCCGAGCGCTTCGACGGTCGCCCCATGACGGCGTTCGAGCGCAAGGGTCTCGACAAGGGCCGCGAGATCCGCGACCTCACCTACCGCCGCGTCGCGCGCTGAGCCGATGACGCCGAGGCAGCGGTTCGTCGCGCGCGGGGCGCTCGCCTCGGGCACGACGACGCTGCTCGCCGCCATCTCACACACGTGGGGCGGGGGCGCGGCTCCCGCGCCGACGATCGTGCTCGGCATGGCCGTGCTGCTCATCGCGCCCGCCGCGCTGCTCCTCGGCCGCCGCCCGCGCCTGCCCCGGATCGCGCTCACGACCGCCGCCGCGCAGGTCGCGTTCCACGGGGTCTTCGAGGCGCTCGGCGCGCCGGTCGCGGGCGTCGCCGTGCAGGGATCCCACGACCACCACGCCCACGCGTTCACGGCCGCGCCGGCGATGGCGGCCTCCGCCTCGCACGATCCGTCGATGCTCGCGGCGCACGTCGTCGCGGCGCTCGCGACGATCGCGATCCTCGCGTACGGCGAGGTGGCCGTCCGCCGCGGCGGCTCGTGGATCCGCGCCGTCGCCCGCGCGCTCGTCGCCGACGCGTCGCTGCCCGAGATCCCGCACGTCATCGCGCGCGCGGCGGGCCGGATCCGCCCCGTCGCGGTCGCCGTGACGCCCACAGGCGTGCGCGGCCCTCCCGTTCTGTCCTGAGCCCCACCCTCTTCGCCCGGTCGCGCCTCGCGGCCGGTGCGTTCCGCATGCTTTTCGAAGGACAGAACCATGACCAACACCCGTTCCAACCGCTCCAAGACCGCCCTCGGCGCGTTCGGCGTCGCGCTCGCCGCGGGCCTCGTGCTCGCACCCGTGGCCGCGTCGGCGCACGTCGGCGTGGAGGCCGACGGATCCGCCGCACCGGGCGGCGAGACGACGCTCACGTTCGGCTTCAGCCACGGCTGCGACGGATCGCCGACGACGCAGCTCGTCGTCGAGATGCCCGACGGCCTGTCGGGCGTGCACCCCGTCGCGGACCCCGCGTGGGACATCGAGATCGAGCGCGGGGGAGATGCCGGCCGCGTCTCGACCGTGACCTACACAGCGACCGAGGCGATCCCGGACGAGCTGCGCGGCGAGGCCGAGATGGTCGTCGGCTTCGCGGACGACGCGGCCGATGCCCTCGCCTTCCCCGTCGAGCAGATCTGCGAGGACGGATCGACCTCGTGGAGCGAGATCGCCGAGGACGGCCAGGACCCGCACGAGCTCGAGTCGCCCGCGCCGGTGCTCTCGCTCGCGGGCGACGACGCCGCGGGACACGACCACGGCGGTGCGGCTTCGGCTTCGGGCTCGTCTGAAGACGCCGCGGCGAGCGAGCAGCCGTCGCAGACGCTGCCCATCACGCTCGGCGTCGTGGGCGTCGTGCTGGGTGCCGCCGGGCTCGTCGCGGGCATCGCCGCGAACCGCCGCCGCAGCTGACACGCGCGGTGTGCTCCGGGGTCTTCCAGGGGCACGGAGCACCCCGCCTGCCCTGGTAAGCTCGTGTGGTCCGCCTCCGTAGCTCAGGGGATAGAGCGCCGGTTTCCGGTACCGAAGGTCGGGGGTTCGAATCCCTCCGGGGGCGCAAAAGAATCGGCGGGGTCGAGGGCGTGTCATCGCCCGCAGACCCCGCCTTTTTCGCGCCAGCGGAGCGTGACCTTCGGGCACCGACGGGCTTCCCGCAGCGGGCGCCTGCGTCCCGCTCGTCCGATCGCGTCGTTCCCGAGTGCCGACAGGCCCTGCATGGGCCGGTCGAGGGCGTGTCCGCACTCGGGACGGAGGAAGATGCACGCGGCGCCGCGACCGACCGCGCGAGAGATACGCCGCGCCCGAAGCCCTACACCCCGCGCACGTCGTAGGCCGTGAGCCTGCCGCACATGCCGTAGCCGGGTTCGGGGGAGGGGGCCGCCTCGGTCGCGCGGGCGGCCGCGAGGTGCGAGGGGTCGCCCGCGAGGACGGCCGCGACGTCGCGCAGGCTCTGTTCGACGCGTGCGGCGGGGCCGGCCTGGATCAGCGCCTCCCACGAGCCGGCG
>JAJUIM010000153.1 GCA_029267645.1 Microbacterium sp. | reverse complement strand
CGCATCGATCTGCCGCAGCCACGCGAACTCGCACTCCGCCGCCGCGCGCAGGTCGCTCGCGCTCCAGACGAGGCGGTGGTGTTCGCGGTCGATTCGCATGCGTCCACGGTAATTCGGACCTCTGACATTCCGCCCGGGTGCCAGACTGGCACGGTGACCGACTTCGACTTCATGAGCGCGTACCGGCACGGCTTCGCCCGCGTGGCGGCGTGCCACATCCCCGTCGCCGTCGCGGATCCCGCTGCGAACGCCCAGGCCGTCGTCGACGCCGCGAAGGCGCTCGACGACGACGGCGTCGCGGTCGCGGTGTTCCCCGAGCTCTGCCTCACGGGCTACGCGATCGACGACCTCGTGATGCAGGACGTCGTGCTCGACGGCGTGCTCGCGGCGATCGAGCGCATCCGCGACGCGTCGGAGTGGATCCTGCCCCTGCTCGTCGTCGGCGCGCCGATCGCGCGCGGCGGGCGCATCTACAACTGCGCCGTCGCGATCCACCGCGGCGTCGTGCTGGGCGTCGCACCGAAGTCGTACCTGCCGACCTACCGCGAGTTCTACGAGCGCCGCTGGTACGCGCCGGGCGACGATCAGCGCGGCACGATCCGGATCGGCGCCGCGGAGGTGCCGTTCGGCCCCGACCTGCTCTTCGAGGCGGGCGACGTGCCGGGCCTCGTCGTGCACGCCGAGGTGTGCGAGGACATGTGGGTGCCGATCCCGCCGTCATCGCACGCGGCGCTCGCGGGCGCCACGGTGCTGCTGAACCTCTCGGGCAGCCCCATCACGATCGCGCGCGCCGACGACCGGCGCCTGCTCGCGCAGTCGGCTTCATCGCGGTGCCTCGCGGCCTACGCCTACGCGGCGGCGGGCCTCGGCGAGTCGACGAACGACCTGTCGTGGGACGGCCAGACGATGATCTACGAGGCCGGCACGCTGCTGGCCGACACCGAGCGCTTCCCGACCGAGACGACGGCGTCGGTCGCCGACGTCGACCTCGATCGCCTGCGGCAGGAGCGCCTGCGGCAGGGCACGTTCGACGACAACCGCCGCACGTTCGCGGCGGGCGACGACTTCCGCCGCATCCCCTTCACGCTGCGCCCGCCGAAGCACGACATCGGCCTGCGCCGCCACGTCGACCGCTTCCCGTTCGTGCCCGACGACCCCGCCCGCCTCGCGCAGGACTGCTACGAGGCCTTCAACATCCAGGTGTCGGGGCTCGTGCAGCGGCTCAGCGCGATCGGCGACCCGCGCCCCGTCATCGGCGTGAGCGGCGGCCTCGACTCGACGCACGCGCTGCTCGTGATCGCCCGCGCGATGGATCGCATGGGGCGGCCGCGCAGCGACATCCTCGCCTACACGATGCCCGGATTCGCGACGAGCGAGCACACGAAGGGCAACGCGCTCGCGCTCGCGCACGCGGTCGGCGCCACGACCGAGACGATCGACATCCGCCCAGCCGCGACCGAGATGCTGCGGCAGATGGGGCACCCGTTCGCTCAGGGCGAACAGGTCTACGACGTCACGTTCGAGAACGTGCAGGCGGGCCTGCGCACCGACTACCTCTTCCGCCTCGCGAACCACAACGGCGGCATCGTCGTCGGCACCGGCGACCTCTCGGAGGCCGCGCTCGGATGGTCGACGTACGGCGTGGGAGACCAGATGAGCCACTACGTCGTCAACAGCGGCGTGCCGAAGACGCTCATCCAGCACCTCATCCGCTGGGTCGTCTCGGAGGGCGAGACCCAGGGCGTGACCGAGGAGGAGGCGCGCGTGCTGCGCTCGGTGCTCGACACCGAGATCTCGCCCGAACTCGTGCCCGCGGGTCAGGACGGCAAGGTGCAGTCGACCGAGGACACGATCGGCCCGTACAACCTGCACGACTTCGCGCTCGCGCAGGTGCTGCGACACGGCACGCGGCCCTCGAAGATCGCGTTCCTCGCCGTGCACGCGTGGGGCGACGCCTCGCGCGGTGCGTGGCCCGCGGGCTTCCCCGAGGGATCCCGCCCCGAGTACGACCTCGCGACGATCGTGCGGTGGCTGCGGCTGTTCCTGCGCCGCTTCTTCGGCTTCGCGCAGTTCAAGCGCTCGGCCGTGCCGAACGGGCCCAAGGTGTCGCACATCGGATCCCTGTCGCCGCGCGGCGACTGGCGCGCGCCGAGCGACGGCAACGCGCGCGCGTGGCTCGCCGAGCTCGACGAGGCCCTCCCCGAGCACGCGGAGGGCTGAGCGCCTCCGTCAGTCGGAGGCGGCGCTCGCGACGGACGCCGCCGACACGGGCGAGACCGGCACGGGGTCGGGAGCGGGCGCGGGCGCCGGGGCGGGTGCGGGGGCCGGATCCGGAGCGGGCGCGGGATCCGGCTGCTGCTCGGGCGCGGGCTCCGGCTTCGGTTCTGCCGTGCGCGAGGGCGACGGGCTCGGCGTTGCGCTCTTCGTCGGCGTGGGGCTCGGCGTCGCACTCTTCGTCGGCGTCGGGCTCGGCGTCGTGAGGTCGCCGGCCGGAGCGGGGGCGTCGCCCCTGATGACGCCGTCGTCGATGAGGTCGCCCGTCGTCGTGCGCAGATCCATCGCGTTCGCGGCCGCAACAGCCCCGCCGCCGAGCACGGCGATGCCGAGGGCGCCCGTCACGCCGTACGCAATCCATTTCTTCGCCATGGCTCCATGCTCCCGTCGTCGCATAAGCGGGCCGGCAACGCTTCGTGAGAGGGCTCTTACTCCCCGCGCCGGATCCGCCTCCCCGCCGAGACCGCGTCGGCGAGGCGGATGAGCCGGGCGGCCCGCCGGGACTCGCCCGCGACGCCGGCGGCGAGCGCGTGGCCGAGCAGGTGGATCGCGGCCAGCGCGTCGACGCGCGGCGACGCCGCCCGCGCGTGCGCGGCCTCGGCAAGGCGCCACACGCGATCCTCGCCCGGCAGCCCCTCGGTCAGGAGGGCGCTCGCGACGGTGTGCGCGACGAGCGCAGCGGGATCCTCGTCGGGATCGCCGATCCCCGCCGTATCGACGTCGACGAGGCCCGTGATCCGCGGCTCCCCCGGCGCCTCGTCGAGGAAGACCTGTCCGAGGTGCAGGTCGCCGTGGATGGGGCGCGGCTCGGGCGGATCCGCGGCCAGCGCGGCCTCGCAGCGTGCACGGATCCGCTCGGCCGCGTCTGCGCTGCCCGGCAGCTCTGCGGCCGCGCGCGGCGCGTACCAGCGCAGCCGTGCGGGCGTGCGGGCGCGCGCCGGTTCGGCGAGGTCGGCCGTCGCGATCCGCTCCCGCAGCGCGTCGACGGCGCCCAGCACGGCATCGGGATCCGCGTCGGCGGCGAGCGCGGGCTCGCCCGGTGCGTGCGCCGTGACGATGACGCCGTCGGGCGACCACCCGTGCACGGCGGGCACGGGCGCCCCCGCGGCGGCGAGCGCCGCGTGCGCGTCGACGATGCGCTGCGCCCGGCGGGGCGGCACGACCTTGATCCACACGGGCCCGCGGGTCGTGGGTGCTCGCAGGACGGCGCGGCGACCGGGGCGATACGCGAGCAGCTCCTGCCGGCCGTCGAGCTCGATGCCGAGGCGGGCGAGCAGCACCCCGAGCGCGTCGCCGAACGCGACGGGCACGAGCGCCGGCAGGTGCGGATCCGCGGGGTGCGTCCAGATGCGCGCGACGCCCTCGAGCACGAGACCCGTCTCGCGGTCGACGGGGCGCCGCGACGTGTCGACGTACGCGATCGACGCGCGGCCGTCGTCGTGCGCGACGCGGAACCCCGCGACGGATCCGTCGCCGAGCGGCTCGCGGCTGAGCGGCGTGAGCGACGCGCGCGGCACCGCAAAGCCGTCGGCCAGCAGCGCGGCCTCGTCGAGGGAGGTCATCCGCCGATTCCACCACGGCGCGCGCCGGACGGGGCCGGAAGCGCGTGAGACTGCTCTTATTTTCGCGTCGCGAGGCGGGATCCGCGCGCCCGATTCGCGATACTGGCACCGTGGCGAAGCGGACGAGCGGGCGGTGGAAGCTGCCCGTCGTGTCGGTGCGGGTGCGGCTCATGGCCGTCATCACGGCCGCCGCGATCCTGGGCCTCGCGGGCGTGGGCGCGACCGTCTACATCGCCGAGCGGCAGCGGATCCTCGACGCGACCGACAAGCTGCTGCGCACGAACCTCGAGTCGGCGCAGGTGCTCGTGACGTCGCTGCTCGAGGACGACCCTGGCGCGACGGCCGAGGAGGCGCTCGAGGCGGTCGTGCAGCGCGTGAGCCCCGACGACAACATGGGCGTGCTCGGCATCATCGACGGCGTGCCCACGTGGACGCCGGGCGTCGAGCTCGACGTGCCGCTGCAGTCGCGGCCAGACTTCGTCGAGCACGTCGTCGAGCGATCGCAGGGATCCGAGGCGTTCCTCGGCCGCTACGCCGAGGACGGCGTGCTGTGGCAGTACCTCGTGACGCCGATCGTCCTCTCCGACGCGCAGGACCAGGAGGTCCTGTTCGTCATCGCCTACGACCTCGAGGCCGAGCTGCGCGAGATCAACGGCCCCGGCCAGGCGTATCTCGTCGCGTCGGGCGTCATGATCGTGCTGATCATCGTCGTGGGCGCCTTCGCGGCCGGCCGCCTGCTGCGGCCGCTGCGCCAGATGCGCGAGACGGCCGAGCGCGTCTCGGGGCAGGATCTCGAGGAGCGCCTGCCCGTCGAGGGCCGCGACGACGTGTCGGAGCTCGCGCGCACCATGAACGACATGCTCGACCGCATCGACGCGTCGCTCGGCGCCCAGCGCCAGCTCGTGAGCGACGTGCGTCACGAGCTGCGCACCCCCATCACAATCGTGCGCGGGCACCTCGAGCTCATGGATCCCGAGGATCCGCAGGACGTGCGCGAGACGCAGGCGCTCACGGTCGACGAGCTCGACCGCATGAACGCGCTCGTGCAGAACCTGTCGGAGGCCACGGCGCTCGAGGGATCCACGACGCTCGAGCGACGCCCGACCGACCTGCCCGATCTCATGGACCAGATCGTCCGCAAGGCGCAGGCGATCGAGGGCGCCGATGTCGAGCGCGGCGGCGTCGTGTCGCTCGTGGTCGATCTCGATCCCGCGCGCATCACGCAGGCGATGCTGCAGCTCGCGCAGAACGGCGTGACCCACGGCGGCGGCCGACTCGTCATCGGCTGCCACGTCGCCGGATCCCGACTCGAGTTCTGGGTGCGCGACTCCGGCGAGGGCGTGCCGGACGACCACAAGCGCGCCGTCTTCGAGCGCTTCCACCGCGGATCCGCCCGCGCGGGCGGCAGCGGGCTCGGCCTCAACATCGTCGAGGCGATCGCGGAGGCGCACGGCGGATCCGCGCGCGTCATCGACGCGACCGACGGG
>JAJUIM010000086.1 GCA_029267645.1 Microbacterium sp. | reverse complement strand
GGGCGGCGCGGCCCTCAAGCGCGCCCCGCTCTACGCGTGGATCGCGGGCGAGGCGTCGGTCGTGAAGTCGCTCAGGCGGCACCTCGTGCGCGACGTCGGCGTCGACCGCCGCGCCGTCGCCTTCATGGGGTACTGGCGCCTTGGGCGCGCCGAGGGCAGCTGACTCACCGCCGCTCGGCGAGGCCCGCCGCGAGCGACTCGTCGACGACGATGTCGGTGATGAGGCCCGCCGCGAAGGCGCCGCGCATGGCCGGCACCTTGTGCCGCCCGGCCGC
The DNA here is from genome assembly GCA_029267645.1 of Microbacterium sp. Classification (GTDB taxonomy): domain Bacteria; phylum Actinomycetota; class Actinomycetes; order Actinomycetales; family Microbacteriaceae; genus Microbacterium. The sequence goes on along the minus strand of JAJUIM010000086.1, from coordinate 7,226 downwards.
GATGCAGACGCGTCGCGGGACGCGGCGCAGCCTGTCGAGCGAAGGGCCCGTCGCGCGCGCGTTGAGGCGCACGTCGCGCCAGGATCCGTCGGCGCGGAAGAACACGGTCGCGACGTCGCCGACGGCGCGATCGGCCGCGAGGCTCGCGTAGTCGGTCTCGTCGAGGTACCCGCCCACGTACACGTGGCTCGGTACGTCGGCCGAGGGCGACCCGACGCTGAACAGCGCCATGTCCATGCGCGCCTGCAGGCCGAGCACGCGCTTCGTCATGCGCTCGCGCCACATGGCGTCGCGCGTCGCGGGGTCGTCGAAGAAGGCGGGCACGGGGAACTGCTGCACGACGGCGCCGAACGCCTCGCCGAAGCGCATGAGGATCTCGCTCGAGTACTCCACGCCCGTCGTCTGCGTGTTGCCGGCGCCGTTCAGCTGCACGAGCGTCGTGTTGTGCGTGACCTTCTGCGGCAGGTTGCGGCTCACGACGCTGAGCGTGGATCCCCACGCCACGCCCACGACCATGTTCGAGTCGATGAACTGCGCCGCGAGCCGCGCCGCCGTGAGCGCGACGCGCTCGAGCCGGTCGGCCTCGCTGACGTTCTCTGGCACTGGCACGACGTGGGCGCGCACGCCGAACCGGTCGCGGATCCGCCGCTCGAGCTCGTCGCCGTGCCCGTGGGGCGACGTGAGGCGGATGTCGACGATGCCCTTCTCGCGCGCGAAGCTCAGCAGTCGTGAGACGGACGAGCGCGACGTGCGCAGCTCGTGCGCGATCGCCTCCATCGTCTTGTCCTGCATGTAATAGAGCTGCGCGGCGGTGAACGCCTGCGCGAGTTTGCTGTCCGGATCCACGGTTCTCCTCGACGGATCGAATGCGAGCGCCGATCGGGCTGCACATATGTGCAACTAGTTTGCGCGCCTGTGCCGATCGGGTCAAGGCTGGTTCGAGTCGAAAGAAATGAGGTCGATCATGGCAGATCCCTTCCCCGCACCGCATCGTGCGGATGTGCGCACCGTCCGCGAGGCCGGACGGACCTCCGTCCTCATCATCGGCGGCGGCATCAACGGCATCTCGACGTTCCGCGACCTGGCACTCCAGGGCGTCGACGTCGTCCTCGTCGAGCGCGGCGACTTCGCCGGCGGCGCCTCGTCCGCATCGAGCCACATGGTCCACGGCGGCATCCGCTACCTCGAGAATGGCGAGTTCCGCCTCGTGCGCGAATCGGTCCAGGAACGCAACCGCCTGCTGCGCCTCGCCCCGCACTTCGTCAAGCCGCTGAAGACGACGATTCCGATCTACTCGACCTTCTCGGGCATCCTCGCCGCGCCGCTGCGGTTCCTGACGCACCGTTCGGGCAAGCCGCAGGAGCGCGGCGCCGCGCTCATCAAGATCGGCCTGACGCTGTACGACACCTTCTCGCGCGACGGCGGATCCGTGCCCCGCCACCGCTTCCTGGGGCGCAAGAAGTCGCTCGCCGAGCTGCCCGTGCTCGACGAGAACATCAAGTACACGGCGACCTACTTCGACGCCTCGATGCACGACCCCGAGCGGCTCGCGCTCGACGTGCTGCTCGACGGCGTCGCGGCGCACGAGGGCGCCCACGCGCTCAACTACGTCGAGGCCGTCGCCCAGAACGACCAGGGCGTGACGCTGCGCGACCGCGAGACCGGCGAGGAGTTCGTCGTCTCGGCCGACGTCGTCGTCAACGCCTCCGGCCCCTGGACTGACCTCACGAACGCCGCGCTCGGGCGCGACACGTCCTACATGGGCGGTACGAAGGGCTCGCACATCGTGCTCGACCACCCCGAGCTGCTCGCGGCGACGGGCGGGCGCGAGATCTTCTTCGAGCACTCCGACGGCCGCATCGTGCTCATCTACCCGCTCAAGGGGCGCGTGCTCGTCGGCACGACCGACATCGACGCCGATCCGAGCGAGCCGACCGTGTGCACAGAGGAGGAGGTCGACTACTTCTTCGACCTCATCCACCACGTCTTCCCGACGCTGCGCGTCGAGCGCGACCAGATCGTGTACCGCTTCTCGGGGATCCGCCCGCTGCCGCGTCATGAGGACACGGCGCCCGGCTTCGTCTCGCGCGACTACCGCGTCGAGGTCGACGCGTCGCGCACGACGCCCGTCGTGAGCCTCGTGGGCGGCAAGTGGACGACCTTCCGCGCGCTCGGCGAGACCCTCGCGACCCGCGTGCTCGAGCTGCTCGGCCGCGCGCGCACGACGTCGACGACCGACCGCCCGATCGGCGGCGGCCGCGGCTTCCCCACGAGCGACAGCGAGCGCGACGCATGGAAGCGCGCGCACCTGTCGGGCGCGGGTCGCCGTGCCGACGCGCTGCTCGCGCGGTACGGTACGCGCGCGGCCGACGTCTGGGCCTTCATCGAGGAGGGCGAGGACGCCCCGCTCGCGGGCGGCGCGCTGTCGACGCGCGAGCTCGCGTGGATGGTCGAGCGCGAGGCGGTCGTGCACCTCAACGACGTGATCCTGCGCCGCACGAGCATCGCCTTCACGGGCGACGCGACGCCGCAGGTCATCGACGAACTCGCGTCCGCGCTCGGCGAGCTGCTCGGCTGGGACGCCGATCGCCGCCACAGCGAGGCGGAGCAGATGCGCAGGGAGCTCGGCGACAGCCACGGCGTCGCCCTCGCCTCCTGAGGCACCCGGGCCGCGGCGCCTTCGGCGCCGCGGCCCCACAACATCACCCCACGGCCAAGAGATGTCCGTGGAGAAAGGTCAATGAAGACATGCAAGACGTGAATCTGGGGCTGTACTTCACCTCGGAACTCGTGGGCACGGCGCTGCTCGTGCTGCTCGGCTGCGGTGTCGTCGCCAACGTCATCCTCGCCAAGACCAAGGGCTTCGGCGGCGGCACCCTCATGATCAACTGGGGCTGGGGGCTCGGCGTCTTCGTCGGCTTCCTCACCTCGGCCTACTCGGGTGCCATCCTCAACCCGGCCGTCGGCCTCGGCCTGCTCATCGCGGGCACGATCGACGTGCCGATGTTCCTCATCGCGACCGTCGCCGAGCTCGTCGGCGGCATCATCGGCGCGATCCTCTGCTACGTCGCCTACAAGAAGCACTTCGACGCCGAGGAGAACCCGGCGAGCAAGCTCGGCGTCTTCGCGACGGGCCCCGAGATCCGCTCATACGGCCTGAACTTCGTCACCGAGGTCATCGCAACCTTCGTGCTCGTGTTCGCCGTGTTCGCGTTCGCCGACTTCGGCGACGTGCAGGTCGGCGTGCCCGGAGGCCTCGGCCCGCTGACGGGCCTGCCCGTCGCACTCGTCGTGGTCGGCATCGGCGCGTCGCTCGGCGGACCGACCGGCTACGCCATCAACCCCGCCCGCGACCTCGGCCCGCGCATCGCACACGCGATCCTGCCGATCAAGGGCAAGGGCTCGAGCGACTGGGCCTACTCGTGGGTTCCCGTCGTCGGCCCCCTCGTCGGAGGCGCGCTCGCGGCCGCCGCCGCTCCCCTGCTGCTCGGACTCGCAGCGTGACCGCACCCCAGACCATCGCACCGCATTCACAGGAGAATCACGTCATGGGCGAATACATCCTCGCAATCGACCAGGGCACGACTTCGTCGCGCGCCATCATCTTCGACAAGAAGGGGTCGATCGTCTCGGTCGGCCAGAAGGAGCACGAGCAGATCTTCCCGCGGCCGGGCTGGGTCGAGCACGACGCGACCGAGATCTGGCACAACGTGCAGGAGGTCATCGGCCTCGCGCTGAGCCGCGCCGACCTGACCCGCCACCACATCGAGGCGATCGGCATCACGAACCAGCGCGAGACCGCCGTCGTGTGGGACAAGAACACGGGCGAGCCCGTGTACAACGCGATCGTGTGGCAGGACACGCGCACGCAGGACATCGTCGACCGCCTCGCGGCCGACGGCGGCACCGACCGCTTCAAGGACATCGTGGGCCTGCCGCTCGCGACGTACTTCGCGGGCACGAAGATCGCGTGGATCCTCGAGAACGTCGAGGGCGCGCGCGAGCGGGCCGAGCGCGGCGACCTCATCTTCGGCACGACCGACACCTGGGTGCTCTGGAACCTCACGGGTGGCCCCGAGGACGGCGTGCACGTCACCGACGTGACGAACGCCTCGCGCACGCTGTTCATGGACCTCGAGACCCTCGAGTGGCGCGACGACATCCTCGAGACGTTCGGCGTGCCGCGGTCGATGATGCCCGAGATCCGCTCGTCGTCCGAGGTCTACGGCCACGCCGAGGACTCGTCGCTCCTGCGCGAGACGCCCATCGCGGGCATCCTCGGCGACCAGCAGGCCGCGACCTTCGGCCAGGCGGCGTTCGCGGCCGGCGAGAGCAAGAACACGTACGGCACGGGCAACTTCCTCATCTTCCAGACGGGTGAGGAGAAGATCCTCTCGAAGAACGGCCTGCTGACGACGATCGGCTACAAGCTGGGCGACGAGCCCGTGCAGTACGCGCTCGAGGGATCGATCGCCGTGACGGGCTCGCTCATCCAGTGGCTGCGCGACCAGCTCGGCATCATCCGCTCGGCGCCCGAGGTCGAGGAGCTCGCGAAGGACGTCGACGACAACGGCGGCGTGTACTTTGTGCCGGCGTTCTCGGGCCTGTACGCGCCGTACTGGCGCCCCGACGCCCGCGGCGCCATCGTCGGCATGACGCGCTACGTCAACAAGGGCCACATCGCCCGGGCCGCGCTCGAGGCCGTCGCCTTCCAGACGCGCGACGTGCTCGACGCCGTCAACGCCGACGCCGGCGTGGAGCTCTCGGAGCTGCGCGTCGACGGCGGCATGGTCGCGAACGACACGCTCATGCAGTTCCAGGCGGACCTGCTGCGCGTGCCCGTCGTGCGCCCCGTCGTCGCCGAGACGACGGCGCTCGGCGCCGCGTACGCCGCGGGACTCGCGGTCGGCTTCTGGAAGGACCGCGACGAGCTCTCCGCCAACTGGCAGGAGGACCGCCGCTGGGAGCCGAAGATGGACGAGGCCGAGGCCGACCGCACGCTGCGCCTGTGGCGCAAGGCCGTCACGAAGTCGATGGACTGGGTCGACGAGGACGTGCGCTGACGCGTGAGCTGCACACGAAAGCGGGCCGGGAGCGATCGCTCCCGGCCCGCTTTTCGCGTCGTCAGTTCTTGCCGAAGAGCTTCTGGATCTCGGCCATGTCGGTCTCGCTCGGCTGCGGCGCGCCCGCCGCGCCGAGCCCGAAGCCGGATCCCGTCGGCTGCGCCGGCGTCTCCCCGGGCGCTCCCGTGGCGCGCTTGGCGGGGTTGCCCGAGCGACCGGTCTGGAACTTGCCCTTCTTGCCCTTCTTGGCGCGCTTCGAGGAGGCGCCGGGCTTCACGCCGGGCATCGCGCCCATGCCGGGAATGCCCGCGTTCTCGCCGCGCGCGACCTTCTTCATCATCTTCGCGGCCTGCTCGAACCGGTTCACGAGCTGGTTGACCTCGGTGACGGTGACGCCGGAGCCGCGCGCGATGCGGGCGCGGCGGGATCCGTTGAGGATCTTCGTGTTCTGGCGCTCGGCCGGCGTCATGCCCCGGATGATCGCCTCGGTGCGGCCGATCTCGCTGTCGTCGAAGTTCTCGAGCTGCTGCTTCATCTGCCCGCCCATGCCGGGGAGCATGCCGAGCATCTTCTTCATCGAGCCCATCTTCTTGAGCTGCTGCATCTGCTCGAGGAAGTCGTCGAGGGTGAAGGCCTCCTTCGCGAGCTTGTCGGCGACCTTCTTCGCCTCCTCCTCGTCGAACGCCTGCTGGGCCTGCTCGATGAGGGTGAGCACGTCGCCGAGGTCGAGGATGCGGCTCGCCATGCGGTCGGGGTGGAACTCCTCGAGCGCATCGAGGTCCTCGCCGTTCGACGCGAAGATGATGGGCCGGCCCGTCACGGAGGCGACCGACAGCGCCGCGCCGCCTCGCGCGTCGCCGTCGAGCTTCGACAGGACGACGCCCGTGAAGTCGACGCCCTCCTGGAAGGCCTTCGCGGTGTTGACGGCGTCCTGACCGATCATCGAGTCGATGACGAACAGCACCTCGTCGGGATCCGTCGCGCGGCGGATCTTCGAGGCCTGCTTCATGAGCTCCTCGTCGACGCCGAGGCGGCCGGCCGTGTCGATGATGACGACGTCGTGCAGCTTCTGCCGCGCGAACTCGACGCCCTGCTTCGACACCTTGATGGGGTCGCCGACGCCGTTGCCGGGCTCGGGCGCGTAGATCGCGGCGCCTGCGCGCTCGGCGACGACCTGCAGCTGGTTCACCGCGTTGGGGCGCTGGAGGTCGGCCGCGATGAGGAGCGGCGTGTGCCCGTCCTTCTGCAGGCGCTTCGCGAGCTTGCCGGCGAACGTCGTCTTACCGGATCCCTGCAGGCCCGCGAGCATGATGACGGTCGGCGGCGTCTTGGCGAACTGGAGCTTGCGCTGCTCGCCGCCGAGGATCGACACGAGCTCCTCGTTGACGATCTGCACGACCTGCTGCGCGGGGTTGAGCGCGCGGTTGACCTCGTCGCTCAGCGCGCGCTCGCGCACCTGCGACGTGAAGCCCTTGACGACCTCGAGCGCGACGTCGGCGTCGAGGAGGGCGCGACGGATCTCGCGCACCGTGCCGTCGACGTCGGCGGCGGACAGACGCCCCTTCGTGCGGAGGTTCTTGAATGTCTCGACGAGACGCGAGGACAGATCACCGAAAGCAGCCATGATGCCTCGATTCTACGCGAGGGCGCCCTGCGTCACCGCCCGGAGGACGGCACGCGGTCGAGGGCCTCTGCGACGTGCGCCGCGAGCGGCTTCGCGCCCGGTGCGTGCGACGCCCACGCCCAGATCGCCGCGATCACGGCCGCCCCGTACGCGCCGCCGAGCACGCGCGCGTCGAGGGGATCCGCGCCCTCCCTGCGCAGCGCGGTCGCCGCGATGTCCGACAGCCGCCACAGGCGCAGCCCCGCCTCGCGCTCGAGGTGATCCTCGATGCGCATGGTCTCGGCGTTGCCGATCGCGAGCGCGAGCGCGTCGGGCGCGATCCCCTCGCCGACCTTCGCGAGCGCGTCGCGGAGCGGCAGGCCCGAGTCGACCGCGGCGCCGGCGGCGCGGATCCGCCCGTCGAGGTCGCCCCACAGCAGGTCGGCCTTGCTCGAGGCGTAGTTGAAGAAGCTCGACCGGCCGATGCCGGCGCGCAGCGCGATCTCGGTCACGTTCGTGCCGTCGAAGCCCTGCTCGAGGAACAGCTCGACGGCGGCCTC
>JAJUIM010000472.1 GCA_029267645.1 Microbacterium sp. | reverse complement strand
GCGAACGGCGTCGACGTGCGCATCGACGCACACGACTCGTGGGTGCCGACGCCCGCGCTGAGCCACGCGATCCTGACCCACAACCGCGGCCTCGCCGCCGACGACGAGGCGCGCGCCGACGGCATCGTCGCGACCCCGAGCCACAACCCGCCGGGCGACGGCGGCTTCAAGTACAACCCGCCCCACGGCGGCCCCGCCGACACCGACGCGACGAGCTGGATCGCCCGCCGCGCGAATGAGCTCATCGCGGGCGGCCTCGAGGGCGTGCGCCGCGTGCGACACGCCGACGTCGACGCCGCCGCGGTCGGCTCGTTCGACTTCCGCGCCTCCTACGTCCAGGCGCTCGGCGACGTCATCGACATGGACGCGATCCGCGAGGCGGGCGTGCGCATCGGCGCGGATCCCCTCGGCGGCGCGTCGGTCGAGTACTGGCAGGCGATCGCCGAGCAGTACGGCCTCGACCTCACGGTCGTGAACCCCGACGTCGACCCGACATGGAAGTTCATGACGCTCGACTGGGACGAGAAGATCCGCATGGATCCGTCGTCGCCCTCCGCCATGGCGGCGCTCGTCGCGCGACGCGACGAGTTCGACGTGCTGACGGGCAACGACGCCGACGCCGACCGGCACGGCATCGTCACGCCCGACGCGGGGCTCATGAACCCCAACCACTTCCTCGCGGTCGCGATCGACTACCTCTTCTCGCACCGGCCGGGCTGGTCCGAGGACGCCGCGGTGGGCAAGACGCTCGTCTCGTCGATGATGATCGACCGCGTCGTCGAGACGCTCGGCCGCCGCCTCGTCGAGGTGCCCGTCGGGTTCAAGTGGTTCGTGCCAGGGCTGCTCGACGGATCCGTCGCCTTCGGCGGCGAGGAGTCGGCGGGCGCCTCGTTCCTGCGCCGCGACGGCGGCGTGTGGACGACCGACAAGGACGGCATCCTGCTGTGCCTGCTCGCGGCCGAGATCATCGCCGTGACGGGCAAGACCCCGTCGCAGCGGTACGCCGAGCTCGAGGCCGAGTTCGGGGCGAGCGCATACCAGCGCGTCGACGCCCCCGCGACGCCCGAGCAGAAGGCCGCCCTCGGCGCGCTCTCCCCCGACGACGTCGCGGCAGACACCCTCGCGGGCGATCCCATCACCGCGAAGCTGTCGCACGCGCCCGGCAACGGCGCGGCGATCGGCGGCCTCAAGGTGCAGACCGAGTTCGCCTGGTTCGCCGCCCGCCCCTCGGGCACCGAGGACGTCTACAAGCTCTACGCCGAGAGCCTCAAGGGCGCCGAGCACCTCGCCCAGGTGCAGGCCGAGGCCCGCGCCATCGTCGCGGCGGTCCTGGGCGCCTGACCACCCCACAGGGTCGCCAAAATATTCGGGTCAGCGCGTGCGCTGACCCGAATTTTTTGGCGACCCATCGTTCAGGTGGTCGCGACCTCGGCCTTCTTCTTGCGGGCCCAGCGGGCGGGGAGGTTCTCGCCGTCCCACACCTGGATGATGCCCCAGACCACGGCCGTGAAGGGCACGGCGAGGATCGCGCCGAGGAT
>JAJUIM010000126.1 GCA_029267645.1 Microbacterium sp. | reverse complement strand
GGCACGCTCGAGATCAAGAAGCGGGGCGTCGACGTCGACCCCGCGGCGCTGCGCACGAAGCTGAAGCTGCGCGGATCCGCGCGCGCGACGCTCATCCTCACGCGCATCGACGGGAGGCGCACCGCGATCCTCGCCGACCGCGTCGGTCGGGAATAGCCGAGAGTCGCCCACTGTTCAGGGCAATACAATCGACAAGCGGGAGTTCCGCGGCCGTCGCAGCCGGTTCCCCCCCCGCCACGAGCATCCGAGCGTCACGCAGGAGACCCCACAATGACGGACCACGATCCCTTCGGCTTCACCGGACTCACGTATGACGACGTGCTGCTCCTTCCCGGGCACACCGATGTCATCCCCAGCGAGGCGGATACGTCCTCGCAGCTGACGAAGCGGATCCGCGTCGCGCTCCCGCTGCTGTCGGCCGCCATGGACACCGTGACCGAGAGCCGCATGGCGATCGCGCTCGCCCGCCAGGGCGGCATCGGCATCCTGCACCGCAACATGTCGATCGAGGATCAGGCCGCCGCCGTCAACCGCGTGAAGCGCAGCGAGTCGGGCATGGTCACCGACCCCATCACGACGACGCCCGACGCCACGATCGCCGAGGTCGACGCGACGTGCGCCGAGTACCGCATCTCGGGCCTGCCGGTCGTCGACAAGCAGGGCACGCTCGTCGGCATCGTCACGAACCGCGACATGCGCTTCGTGAGCGACGACGACAAGGCGACGACGCTCGTGCGCGACGTCATGACGAGCGAGGGCCTCGTGACGGGGCGCCCCGGCATCGGCCACGACGACGTCGTCGCGCTGTTCAGCAAGCACCGCGTCGAGAAGCTGCCGCTCGTCGATGAGGCGGGCAAGCTCGCGGGCCTCATCACGATCAAGGACTTCGACAAGCGCGAGCAGTACCCGCTCGCGACGAAGGACGAGCAGGGCCGCCTTCGCGTCGGCGCCGCGATCGGCTTCTTCGGCGAGGCCTGGACCCGCGCCGAGGCGCTGCGCGACGCGGGCGTCGACGTCATCGTGGTCGACACGGCCAACGGCCAGTCGCAGGGCGTCATCGACATCGTCCAGCGCCTCAAGGCCGACGAGTCGTTCGCGCACATCGACATCGTGGGCGGCAACGTCGCGACGCGCGAGGGCGCCCAGGCGCTCATCGACGCGGGCGTCGACGCCGTCAAGGTCGGCGTCGGCCCGGGATCCATCTGCACGACGCGCGTCGTCGCGGGCGTCGGCGTGCCGCAGGTGACGGCCGTGTACGAGGCGTCGCTCGCGTGCCGCGCGGCGGGTGTGCCGCTCATCGCCGACGGCGGCCTGCAGTACTCGGGCGACATCGCGAAGGCGCTCGTCGCGGGCGCCGACACGGTCATGCTGGGCTCGCTCCTCGCGGGCACGGCCGAGTCGCCCGGAGAGCTCGTCTTCCAGAACGGTAAGCAGTTCAAGCAGTACCGCGGCATGGGCTCCCTCGGCGCCATGCAGACGCGCGGCAAGAAGACGTCGTACTCGAAGGACCGCTACTTCCAGGCCGACGTGCCGAGCGACGACAAGCTGATCCCCGAGGGCATCGAGGGCCAGGTGCCCTACCGCGGCCCCGTCGAGGCCGTCGCCTACCAGCTCACGGGCGGCCTGCGCCAGTCGATGTTCTACGTCGGCGCGCGCACGATCGACGAGCTGAAGAGCAAGGGCAAGTTCGTGCGCATCACGCCGGCGGGCCTGAAGGAGTCGCACCCGCACGACGTGCAGATCGTCGTCGAGGCGCCGAACTACACGCGCTGACCCATCGCGAAAGGGGCCGGGCCATGCTGCCCGGCCCCTTTCGCGTGCGCGGCGCCTGATAGCCTGGCCGGCTCGCTCCTCGCGGGCGGAGGGAGGCCTGTCGACCGTGGGCCACATCGATGTCTCGGGCGTCTCGCTCACCCTGCCCGACGGGCGGCCGCTGCTCGACGAGGTCGCGTTCCGCGTCGGATCCGGATCCACGAGCGCGCTCGTCGGCCCGAACGGCGCGGGCAAGACGACGCTGCTGCGCATCATCCGCGGCGAGCAGGCCGCCGACGCGGGCGCCGTCGTGATCGACGGCGGCCTCGGCGTCATGGATCAGTTCGTCGGCCACGGCAGAGCGGGCCAGACGGTGCACGACCTGCTCGCGAGCGTCGCGCCGAAGCGGATCCGCGAGGCCGCGGCCGCGCTCGAGCGCGCGGAGGAGGCGCTCATCGAGCGCGACGAGGCCGACACGCAGATGGCGTACGCGGCCGCGATCGCCGAGTACGCGGACGCGGGCGGCTACGAGCACGAGACCGTGTGGGATCAGTGCACGGTCGCCGCGCTCGGCGTGCCCTTCGACCGCGCGCGGTTCCGCGAGCTCACGACGCTCTCGGGCGGCGAGCAGAAGCGGCTCGCGCTCGAGGCGCTGCTGCGCGGCCCCGACGGCGTGCTGCTGCTCGACGAGCCCGACAACTATCTCGACGTGCCGGGCAAGCGGTGGCTCGAGGAGCGGCTGCGCGAGACGCCCAAGACCGTGCTGCTCGTCTCGCACGACCGCGAGCTGCTCGCGCGCGCGGCCGATCGCATCATCACGCTCGAGCCGGGCGGTGCGGGCGCGACGGCGTGGGTGCACGGCGGCGGGTTCGCGACGTACGCCAAGGCGCGCAGCGACCGCATGGACCGGCTCGACGAGCTGCGCCGGCGGTGGGACGAGCAGCACGAGAAGCTGCGCGATCTCGTCGCGCGCCTGAAGGTCAAGGCCGCGGTCAACGACGGCTTCACGTCGCGGTATCGCGCGGCGCAGACGCGCCTGCGCAAGTTCGAGGAGCAGGGGCCGCCCGAGGAGCGCCCGCCCTCGCAGGAGTTCGACATGCGCCTGCGCGGCGCGCGCACGGGGCGCAGGGCCGTCGTCTGCGAGCGACTCGAGCTCGAGGGGCTCATGCGGCCCTTCGACGCCGAGATCTGGTACGGCGACCGCATCGGAGTGCTGGGCTCGAACGGATCCGGGAAGTCGCACTTCCTGCGCCTGCTCGCGCGCGGCGGCACGGATCCGGATCCCGCGATCGGCGACGCCGACGTCGCGCCCGTCGCCCACACGGGGCGCGCGACGCTCGGCGCCCGCGTCGTGCCAGGCCTGTTCGCGCAGACGCATGCCCACCCCGAGTTCGCGGGCCGCACGCTGCTCGACATCCTGCACCGCGGCGACGACCGCAGGCAGGGCATGCCGCGCGACGCCGCGAGCGCCGCGCTCGATCGCTACGGCCTCGTGCGGCAGGCGCAGCAGGCGTTCGACGCGCTGTCGGGTGGGCAGCAGGCGAGGTTCCAGGTGCTGCTGCTCGAGCTGTCGGGCGCGACGCTGCTGCTGCTCGACGAGCCGACCGACAACCTCGACCTCGAGTCGGCCGAGGCGCTCGAGGAGGCGCTCACGCGGTTCTCCGGCACGGTGCTCGCGGTCACGCACGACCGCTGGTTCGCCCGGTCGTTCGATCGGTTCCTCGTGTTCCGCTCGGACGGCGAGGTCGTCGCATCCGATGAGCCCGTGTGGGACGAGGCCCGCGTCGTCCGGGCGCGGTGACACCGGGGATCGCGACAGGCGGGGCAGGTAGGCTGATCGGGTGAGCATGGAGATCGAGCTCGGCCGCGGAAAGCGCGGACGACGGGCATACACGTTCGACGACATCGCGATCGTGCCCTCGCGGCGCACGCGCAACCCGGCCGACGTGTCGACGTCGTGGACGATCGACGCGTTCACGTTCGACACCCCGATCCTCGGCGCACCGATGGACTCGGTCGTGAGCCCCGCCACGGCGATCGCGCTCGGCCGCCTCGGCGCCGTCGGCGTGCTCGACCTCGAGGGCCTGTGGACGCGGTACGAGGATCCCGAGCCCCTGCTCGCAGAGATCGCCTCGCTGCCGTCCGAGTCGGCGACGCAGCGCATGCAGGCGCTGTACGCCGAGCCGATCAAGCCCGAGCTCATCACGCAGCGCATCGCCGAGATCCGCGAGGCCGGCGTCGTCGTCGCGGGCGCGCTCTCGCCGCAGCGCACGCAGGAGCACTACGAGACGGTCGTGAACGCGGGCGTCGACCTGTTCGTGATCCGCGGCACGACCGTGTCGGCCGAGCACGTCTCGAGCGGCGACGAGCCCCTCAACCTCAAGCAGTTCATCTACGACCTCGACGTGCCCGTCATCGTGGGCGGCGCGGGCACCTACCGCGCGGCGCTGCACCTCATGCGCACGGGCGCCGCGGGCGTGCTCGTCGGCTTCGGCGGCGGCGCCGCGTCGACGACGCGCACGGCGCTCGGGATCCACACGCCCATGGCGACGGCGGTCGCCGACGTCGCGGGCGCGCGCCGCGACTACATGGACGAGTCGGGTGGACGCTACGTGCACGTGATCGCCGACGGCGGCGTGGGCACGTCGGGCGACATCGTCAAGGCCATCGCGATGGGCGCCGACGCCGTCATGCTCGGCGTCTCGCTCGCGCGGGCCACAGAGGCGCCGGGCCGCGGGTTCCACTGGGGTCAGGAGGCGCACCACCCGACGCTGCCGCGCGGCCGCCGCGTGTCGGTTGGGCAGGCGGGCACGCTCGAGGAGGTCCTCTACGGCCCCGCCTCGTCGGCCGACGGCGCGACGAACCTCATCGGCGCCCTCCGCAAGTCGATGGCGACGACCGGCTACTCCGACCTCAAGGAGTTCCAGCGGGTCGACGTCGTGGTGTCGCCGTACGAATGAGCCAGCCCGCGCCGCTCGACGAGTTCGACCCGCAGGAGTTCCCGCCCACGCTCCGCGAGGTCATGCTGCGCCCGCGCTGGATCGGCATGCTCCTGCTGTGCCTCGTCGTCGCGGGCATCTTCGCCACGCTCCTGCAGTGGCAGCTGTCGCGCGCCCTCGCGCCGGATCCCGTCCCCGAGGGGGCGACGGAGGAGGTGCGGCCGATCGCCGAGGTCGTCGATCCCGGCGACTACCTGGCAGGGCCCCTCGTGGGCCAGCGCGTCGAGGTGTCTGGCACATGGGATCCCGATGACTTCCTCATCGTCTCCCAGCGACTGAACGACGGCGTCGAGGGATTCTGGATCACGGGCCGCCTCGAGATGGAGGACGGCGCGTCGCTCGCGACGGCCATCGGCTGGGCGCCCGACCGCGACGCGGCCGACGCCGCCGTGGCCGAGCTGTCCGACGCGACGACGGCCGAGCCCGTCGAGCTGTCGGGCCGTCTCATCGCCGACGAGGGCCCGACTCCCGCGCCCGGCGACGATCCGTACGAGATGATCCGCATGTCCCCCGCCGCCCTCCTCAGCCAGTGGGGCGAGATCGACGGCGCCGTCTACCGCCCGTTCCTCACGACGACGGATCCGACGGGCGGCATCGTCGACGCGGGCCTCGACGAGATCGCGGCCGGCGCCCCCGCCGAGGACGAGTCGGTCAACTGGCTCAACCTCTTCTACGCGGCCGAGTGGGCGATCTTCGCGGCGTTCTCGTTCTACCTCTGGTACCGCCTGGCGAAGGACGCGTGGGAGCGCGAGCTCGAGGAGCTCGCCGGCATCGACCCCGACGACCTCGAGGAGTAGGGGGCGGGGCGCGCTTGCGCCCTGCGGCGGCGTTCCCGAGTGCGGTTCCGCCCTGCATGGGCGGCGTGAGGGCCTGTCGGCACTCGGGAGTGCGTGCGTCGCGTCGTCGGCGTGTGGTGGGTGTGGTCCCGAGTGCGTTCGCGCCCTGGAGCCACGTTCGCGAGTGCGGATCCGCCCCGCATGGGCGGTGCAAGGGCATGTCGGCACTCGGGAGTGCGTGCGTCGCGTCGTCGGCGTGTGGTGGCCGCGGTCCCGAGTGCGTTCGCGTCGCGCGGCGGCGTTCCCGAGTGCGGTTCCGCCCCACCGCGTGCGCGTAAGGGTGCATCTGCACGCGAGAGCGCGTGCGCCGCGTCACCGGCGCGGGGTGAGCGCGTTTCCGAGTGCGTTCG
>JAJUIM010000163.1 GCA_029267645.1 Microbacterium sp. | reverse complement strand
CTCGGGCGAGCGGGCCGCGTCCGAGGTCGCCGACGTCGCAGGCGAGGGCGAGCGCATCGCCGTCGTCGGCGCGGGCGCGGCGGGCGCCGCCGCCGCGCGCGCCCTGCTCGACCAGGGCGCCGACGTCACGGTCATCGAGGCGCGCCGCCGCACGGGCGGGCGGCTCGCGACCGAGACGAGCGACGACTGGCCCGTGCCGCCGCAGACGGGCGCCTGGATCCTCGGCCCCGACGACACCGAGCTCACCTCGCGCCTCGCCGTGCTCGGGGTCGGATCCGTCGGCGTCGCCGACGCCGTGGGCATTGCGCGCGACGGCGAGGCGGAGGCGCCGGACGGATCCGCCGTGCAGGACGCGATCGACGCCGTCGCCGAGGCGGCCCGCGACCTCACGATCGCGGACGCGCTCGCCGAGGCGGGCGTCGAGCGGACGCCCGAACTCGAGGCCTTCCTCGCCTCGTACGCCGCGTTCTCGGGCGCCGATCCCGACACGGCCTCGAGCTGGTACGCGCCCGCGGTGCCGCCCGAGTCGTTCGACGTCATCGCGAGCGACGTCGCGCCCTTCGTCGACTCGCTGCTGGGCGACCTCGACGTCACGCTCTCGACGACCGTCTCGCACGTCGTGTACGACGATTCGGGCGTGAGCCTGCGGCTGGCGTCGGGCGAGTCGCTCACCTTCGACCGCGTGATCCTCACGGTGCCGCTCGGCGTGCTGCAGTCGGATGCGATCGTGTTCGACCCGCCGCTGCCGTTCGCCCACCGCGGCGCGATCGACGAGCTCGAGATGGGCGCCGTCGAGGCCATCTGGATGCGGTTCGAGCAGCCGTTCTGGACGACGGAGGCCGGGCTGTGGCACGTCGTGGGCCCCGTCTCCGACGAGACGCCCTCGCCGAGCCCGACCCCCACGCCGACGCCCGACGGGGAGGCCGAGGCCGACACGACGATCCGCACGTGGATCAACCTACTGCCCGCCACGGGCGAGCCGATCCTCGTGGGCCTCGTCGGCGGATCCGCCGCCCGCGCCGTCGCCGAACTCGGCGACGACGACCTGCTCACGCTCGCGGCACGCTCCCTCGCCCCCTTCACCGACCCCGAGGCGTAGACCGGGCCTCCACCGCACTGGGTCGCCAAAAAATCGTGCTCCGAGCGGGCTCAGACCACGATTTTCTGGCGACCCAATGGGTGTTCTGGGGCGGATCCGGATCCGTCAGACGCGCGCGGCGGCGAGGCGGGCGCCCTCGCCGAGGGCGTCGAGCTTGGCCCACGCGATCTGCTCGTGCACGCGGCCGCCGAGCCCGCAGTCGGTCGCGGCGATGACGCGATCCGGGCCCACGACGCTCGCGAAGCGCTCGATGCGCTGCGCGACGAGCTCGGGGTGCTCGATGAGGTTCGTCGAGTGGCTCACGACGCCCGGCACGAGGACGAGGTCGTCGGGGATGATGTCGGCGTTGTCGCGCCACACCGTCCACTCGTGCTCGTGACGCGCGTTCGCGGCCTCGAACGAGATCTGCCCCACGTTCGCGCCGAGCACGGTGCGGAGGATGTGCTTCAGCTCGATGTCGGTCGCGTGCGGGCCGTGCCAGGATCCCCAGCACAGGTGCAGGCGGATCTGCTCCTTCGGCAGCCCCTTGATCGCCTCGTTGATGGCGTCGATGCGGATCTGCGTGAAGGCGTTGTAGTCCTCGACGCTCGGCTCAGGGTTGATCTGGTCCCAGTTCTCGGCGAGCGAGGGGTCGTCGATCTGCAGGATCAGGCCCGCGTCGGTGATCGCCTTGTACTCCTCGCGCAGCGCCTCGGCCCATGCCCAGATGTGCTCGTTCTCGGTCTCGTAGTAGCTCGTCGTGATGCGGGCTGCGGATCCGGGCGCGATCGCCGTGATGAAGCCCTGCTCGCCGTCCCGCAGCGCCGCGCGCAGGTGGCGCACGTCCGCGGCGACCTTGTCCTGCCCCGTGTACGAGATGGGCCCCGTGTTCGTCGGGAACGCGGTCGCGACGCGGCCCGTGCCGATGCCGGCCTCGGGATCCGCGTACGCGTCGGCGAAGATCGTGCGATCGCGGCGATCGGGGAACGACGTGAGGCGCACGTCGCCGGGCGCGCTGCGGATCCGCTCGACCGTGAAGAAGTCGTTGTCGGTGAGCTCGAGGCCCGAGACGCGCTGGAACGAGTAGCCCCACCAGGCGCCGTAGTCGACGGGGTTCGACATGGCCTTGCCGAACTCGCCGTCGCCCGGCAGCGTGATGCCGGCCTCGCGCTGCCGCTCGACGACATCGACGACTGCCTCCTGCACGAGCTCCTCGTACTCGGGGGTGCTCTTCAGGGTGAAGCCGTCGTCCTCGAACGCGCGCGCGGCGTTCGCCTCGATCAGCTGCTTCGTGCGGGGCAGGCTTCCGGCGGTCGACGTCTGGATCGTCGTCATCGATTCTCCTCGGGAGTGGGGTGGACGGATCCGACGCTACCGACGCCCCCGGGAAGGCGCACGTCAGGTGTCGCTGTGTGACCGATCCGGCGCCGTGTGCCGCCAGCGCGTGAGCCCGATGAGGCCGCACGCGACGCCCGCGAAGACCGCGAGGGCGAACGCGCACGTCCCGACGAACTCGGGGATCCCGCTCACCTGCCGCAGGTCGAGGAAGTAGTACGGGTACCAGCCGATGCGGGATCCGCGCCACAGCGTCACGAGCCCCCACACGACGGGGAAGGCGACGACGAGGGCCACGAGGCGCCAGCGCGCCTCGCGGCGCCCCGGCCCGTAGACCCAGCCCGCGATCGCGAGGGCGGGCAGCGCGAAGTGCAGCACGACGTCCGACCACGGCACCGTCATGGGCACGCCGCGCACGCCCGACTGCCACACGAGCAGGGCGAACACGAGTCCGGCCGTGATGGTCCAGCTGAGCACGGCCGTGCGGACGTCGGTGAGCCAGCGCGGATCCTCGTCGCGGCGCAGCGCGATCACGCCGCCCACGATTGCGAGCGCGAGGAAGGCGATGTTCGACTGGATCGTGAGGTACGCGAAGAAGTTCTGGCCCGCGATCGTCTGCGAGCTGAGGCCCCAGAACAGGCGATGGACAAGGGCCGTCGCGCACAGCGCGGCGATGGCGAGGCGTGCGACGCCGAACCAGGACCGTGCCGTCACGTCGCCCTCCCTTCGCCGTTGCCCGAGTCTACGAAGCCGATGCTCGGCGGGGGAGGAGGATCAGGAGTTGAAGACGATCGTGTGGTTTCCGTGCCGGATCACGCGATCCTGCGCGTGCCACGTGACGGCGCGGCTGAGGACCGCCCGCTCGACGTCGGCACCGCGGCTCTGCAGGTCGGCGGCCGTGTCGGCGTGCGTGACGCGCACGACGTCCTGCTCGATGATGGGGCCCTCGTCGAGATCCTCCGTCACGTAGTGCGCGGTCGCGCCGATGAGCTTCACGCCGCGCTCCTTCGCCTTGCGGTAGGGGCCCGCGCCGATGAACGCCGGGAGGAACGAGTGGTGGATGTTGATGACGGGCACGGCCGCCTTCGTGAGGAAGTCGCTCGAGATGACCTGCATGTAGCGGGCGAGCACGAGGAAGTCGACGTTGCCTTGCACGAGCTTCAGGATCTCGGCCTCCGACTGCGACTTGTCGGGGCCCTGCTGCGACGGCACGTGGAAGAACGGCACGCCGAACGAGCGCACGTCCTCGGCGACGTCGGTGTGATTCGAGATGACCATGGGGATCGTCACCGGCAGCTCGCCGCGGCGGTGGCGCCACAGGAGGTCGAGCAGGCAGTGGTCGCTCTTCGAGGCGAGGATCGCGACGCGCAGCGGCTCGGACATGTCGCGCAGCCGCCACTCGAGCCCCATGGGTGCGAGCGTCGCGTCGAGGTCGGCCTCGATCTCGGGCAGCGCCGCGGCGAGGCCGGGGCGGTGCATGACGATGCGCTGGAAGAACGCCCCGCCCGACGCGTCGTCGGAGTACTGGTCGAGCGAGATGATGTTGCCGCCGTTGCGGGTCACGAGCGACGCGACCTCGCTGACGATTCCGGGCTGGTCGGGTCCGTGGACGATGAGGCTCGCGTGGTCGACGAGGTGGGGAATCGTGGAAGCGGTCATCGAGCGCCCTTTCTCTGCCGGCGGATCCCGCCCGCGCGACGCGGGCGGTCCGGCACGAGTTTAGAGGGCGGATCCGCGTGGCGTGGCGAGGCGCCCCGCTGCGTCACTTCACCCAGGAAGGCGTGAGGATGAACTTGCCGTACTGGCCCGAGCGCACCTCGTCGGGGACCTTGACGGCGTGGATGATCGCGATGATGAGGAACACGATCGAGGCGATGCCGCCGAGGATCCAGCCGATGAACGGAATCACCGCGACGAGCGTGACGACGAGCCGCAGCAGCTGGAAGTTGAGGTTGTCGGTCGCGGCCTTGCGCACGACGGGGTTCGGGTTGTTCCGCTCCGTGAGGTGCAGCATGAGCGCGGGGATCCAGCCGAAGAAGATCGACAGCAGGAGCACGAGCCCGAGGTCGGGCGCGATCCGCGGCGCCTGCTGGGCGTAGGGCGCCGGCTGCGGCTGGCCCTGCCCCTGGGGTGCGGCGTAGGGCTGACCCTGCGGGGGCAGCGGCGGGGGAGGTCCGGGCTCGCCGGGCTGCGGAGTCGTCGGGTAGTCGCTCATGAGGATCCTGCCTTCGCCTGTCGTCGCGGGGCACGCCGTCCCGCGAAGTCCTGCTGATTCAGGATGCCACCGCATCGTTGGCCGGACCAGGACCGGGGGACAGGCTTATAGTCCGGGGGTGGGGGGTGGGCTGGGCCGGCCCAGCCGCGGGGCGCCCCCACATGGCAAAAGCCCCCCCACCGGGGGGCCGCAACCCCCTGTGGGGGGCGTTTTGTTGGGGGGCTGCTCCGGCCCCCGGCCCCCCCCCCCCACCCCCACCCCCCCCGGGGCGGCGCCCACCAACCGGGCCTGCGCACACCATGTGTGTTGTCCTTTCAAACTTGTGGGCGCCCCGCGGCTGGG
>JAJUIM010000444.1 GCA_029267645.1 Microbacterium sp. | reverse complement strand
CGGAAGGCGAGCACGCGGTCGCCCGCGATCCTGCCGTCATCCTGCACGACGAGCTCCTCGCGCGGCTCGGGCGTGAACCCCTTGACGGGGTAGCGGAACAGGGCGCGGACGTGAGCCATGGGGCGATCCTCTCATCGTGCGCCGCGGGCGCGCGGATCCCGCGCCCGTCGCACGAGCCGCCCCCGATCTTCCAGGCGCGCGGCGTAGGCTCTCCACATGACTCTGCTGGAACGGATCCGCGGTCCTCGCGACCTCGACGGGCTCTCGCGCCGGGAGCTCACGCAGCTCGCGGACGAGGTGCGCGCCTTCCTCGTCGAGAACGTCTCGCGCACGGGCGGCCACCTGGGGCCGAACCTCGGCGTCGTCGAACTGACGATCGCGCTGCACCGCGTGTTCAACTCGCCGCGCGACCCCATCGTGTGGGACACGGGCCACCAGTCGTACGTGCACAAACTGCTCACGGGCCGCCAGGACTTCGCCGACCTGCGCTCGCGCGGCGGCCTCGCCGGCTACCCGCAGCGCAGCGAGAGCGAGCACGACGTCGTCGAGTCGTCGCACGCCTCGAGCTCGCTCAGCTGGGCCGACGGCATCTCGCGGGCCTTCGCGCGCACGGGCCGGTCGGATCGCCACGTCGTGGCCGTCGTGGGCGACGGCGCCCTCACGGGCGGCATGACGTGGGAGGCCCTCAACAACATCACAGACGACAACGACCGCAACCTCGTCATCGTCGTCAACGACAACGGCCGCAGCTACGCGCCGACGATCGGTGGCATGGCGCGCTACCTCAACCGCGTGCGCACGACCGCCGCGTATCGCGACCTCGACGTGCGTTCCGGGCGCCTCGCGCGCCGGCTCGGCAAGGTCGGGCGCGCGCTGTACCGGGGGGTGCGCGGCGGCACGCACGGCTTCCTGTCGCGCTTCGCGAACAACTCGGCGCTGTACGCGCAGCTCGACATCAAGTACCTCGGCCCCGTCAACGGGCACGACCTGCCGGCGCTCATCGAGACGCTCGAGCTCGCGAAGTCGCACAGCGCGCCCGTCATCGTGCACACGATCACCGAGAAGGGCCGCGGCTACGACCCGGCCCTCGAGGACGAGGCCGACCAGTTCCACGCCGTCGGGCGCATCGACCCGGCGACGGGGAAGTCGCTCGGCAGCTCGTCCGAGGGGTGGACCGACGTCTTCGCCGACGCGCTCGTCGACATCGGGCACCGGCGCGAAGACGTGATCGCGATGACGGCGGCCATGCTGCGCCCGACCGGCCTCGCCCCGTTCGCCGAGCGCTTCCCGGATCGCGTCTACGACGTCGGCATCGCCGAGCAGCACGCGGTCACGTCGGCCGCTGGGCTCGCATACGGCGGCCTGCACCCCGTCGTCGCCCTCTACTCGACCTTCATGGGGCGCGCCTTCGACCAGGTGCTCATGGACGTCGCGCTGCACAGGGCGGGCGTCACATTCGTGCTCGATCGCTCCGGCGTCACGGGCCCGGACGGGCCCAGCCACCACGGCATGTGGGACCTGTCACTGCTCAACATCGTGCCGAACCTGCGGATCGCGGCGCCGCGCGACGCCGAGCGCCTCCGCGAGGAGCTCGACGAGGCCGTCGCGGTCGACGACGCGCCGACCGTGCTGCGCTACCCGAAGGGCGCCGTCGCCGCGCCGATCGACGCGATCGAGCGCACGGCCGACGGCGTCGACGTGCTCTCGCGCACGGGCGACGAGGACGTG
>JAJUIM010000333.1 GCA_029267645.1 Microbacterium sp. | reverse complement strand
CAGGCGATCAGCGACTCGTCGAACCCGCAGCCGAACCTGCTGGTCGACGACGTCAACTACATCCGCAACTCGGTCAAGGCGACGGTCGACGCGTACGACGGATCCGTGACGCTGTACGCGTGGGACGAGAACGACCCCGTGCTGCAGACGTGGCAGAACATCTTCCCGTCGACGATCCAGCCCATCAGCGAGATGTCGGGCGACCTCATGAGCCACGTGCGCTACCCGACCGACCTGTTCAAGGTGCAGCGGTCGATGCTCGGCACGTATCACGTCGACACCGCGAGCGCGTTCTACCAGCGCGACAACGCGTGGGAGACGCCGAACGACCCGACCGACTCCGACCAGCTGCAGCCGCCGTACTACCTGACGATGCAGATGCCGGGGCAGGAGAACCCGAGCTTCTCGATGTTCACGACCTTCATCCCCGAGGGCGGTGAGCGCCAGGTGCTCATGGGGTATCTGTCGGTCGACTCGGATGCGGGCAGCGAGGCCGGAACCGTGCGCGAGGACTACGGCAAGCTGCGCATGCTCGAGATCTCCTCTGGCAGCACGGTGCCGGCGCCAGGTCAGGTGCAGAACGCGTTCGACTCCGACCAGAGCATCGCCCAGGAGCTCAACGTTCTGCAGATCGGAGACTCGAACGTGAGCCTCGGAAACCTGCTCACGCTGCCCGTCGGCGACGGCCTGCTGTACATGCAGCCCGTGTACGTGCAGTCGTCGCGCGGCACCTCGTACCCGCTGCTGCGCAAGGTGCTGGTGGCCTTCGGCGACGAGCTCGCCTTCGAGGACACGCTCGCCGACGCGCTCGACTCGCTGTTCGGCGGCGACTCCGGCGCCCAGACGGGCGACGAGGACGTGACGCCGGTGGATCCCGAGGAGACGCCGGAGGACGAGGCGCCGACCGACGAGGGATCCACGGAGGAGGACGCGTCGCCGGCTCCGGAGGCGCCCGCGACGGGCACCTACGAGGAGGCGCTCGCCGACGCGCAGGAGGCCTTCACCGCGAAGCGGGAGGCGCTCGACGCCGGCGACATGGTCGCCTACGCCGAGGCCGACGCCGACCTGACCGACGCCGTGGAGCGCCTGCTCGAACTGTCCGAGTGAGCGCACGACGAGGGCGGCCCGGGAGATCCCGGGCCGCCCTTCGCGTGCGTGCGCGCGGTTCAGTCGCCGAGCGGGTCGCCCCACGTATCAAGGCTCTCCGCCGTGTCGACGACGTAGGCCTGCGGATGGCCGGGAAGGTACCGCACGACGAGCTGGTCGCTGCTCGTGATGAAGGCATCGCGGTCCGGGTAGGCGGGCGGCGAGAAGAACGGCAGGCGCAGGCGATACTGCGTGCCGTCCTCGGCCGTGAACGACACGATGTCGTTCTCGAGGGAGGCGACGGCCTGCACGCCGTGCTGGCCGATGTAGGCGTTCGTGATCGGCCCGAAGATCAAGCTGGCGATCGCGATGACGAGTCCCGACCCGATGACGAGCGCGAGCGCCCGGGCGAACCAGGACCGCAGCGCCTGCAGCAGCCGAGCGGGCGCCGCGAGCTCGTCCGACGCCATGCCGCGCTCGATGCGCATGCGGTCGAGCCGGGAGCGCCGCGGCCCCTTTCGCGCCGCGATGCCGAGGATGCCCGCGATGCTGAAGCCGCCGACGAAGACCATCTCGTAGGCGTGCGTCGCCGGGAAGGCGACGAGCCACACCAGCGTGTCGAGAATCGGGTTCATGACAGCCCCCTCTGTCGCGTGATGGTCATGTGGACGAGGTCGGGGCGATTCGGCTCGTACATCGCGAAGACGGGCGATCCGACCTGCACGTGCGAGAGCGCCTCCGGGTGGACGAAGACGATCGAGTCGGCCTCGAACGAGTCGGCGCCGTCCTCGGGCGTGACGAGGAGGCGCACCTCGATCTCGACCTGCCCCTCGCGGCGGACGCCCGTCGGCCGCACGGCCAGGACGCTCGCGGGCTGCGAGATGCCGCGCGTGCGCGCCCGCAGCAGGTCCTCCCGGACGAGCCCATGGGCGATCCTCCACCGCAGCAGCTCGTCGGCGACCTCGGGATCCTCGGGGTCCGCGAGCTCGACGTCGTCCGACATCGGCGCGCTGTAGCGGACCGCGAGAAGCTGTCCCGGCTGCAGGTTCGCGGTCTCCGGCGCCGCGAGATACGCCCGGAAGCGGGCGAGGAAGACCTCGCCCTCGGTGGGCTGCACCTCGAGGATCGCCTCGTACTGCGGCACGTCGTTGACCGAGACGCCCGTGCGATCGACGTCGACGACGGTCGCCGGCGCGACGGCGTTCGGGAGGCCGCGAGAGAGGACCCGGCGCAGATCCGACGGACCCGTGAAGGCCATGCCGAACGTCATCAGGACACCCCAGGCGACGCCCGCGAGCAGGAAGCGGACGTCGACGCTGGCGAAGCCGACGTCGAAGGGGAGGATCGATGTCGACTGATCCGTGCTGAACAGCGCCTCACCGACGCGGATCAGCAGGAACGCGCTGAGCGCGAGCCAGGCGATGCGGAATATCCAGGTGAACACAT
>JAJUIM010000091.1 GCA_029267645.1 Microbacterium sp. | reverse complement strand
GGCGCGGCCTGCTCCTCGGCGGGCGCGGCCGCGGCTGCGGCCCCCGTCGAGCTCGCCCGGCGCGGGGCGCGCTTGCGGGTCGTCGCGGCCTTCTTCGGCGCGGACGCGTCGTCGGCCGCGGCGACGGCCTGGTCGATCTGCGCCTGGTCTGCTGCGGCGTTCTCGCCGCCGGGGTTCTCGGTGGTGGATTCCACGAGTGCTCCTTGTGTTGGGATGTTTCAGAGCCGATCCGCACGTGGACATGCGTGTGGCGCGCGCATCGAGGCGCGCCGATCGCCCTGTTGCTTCGCGGGATCGCGGAGCCGTCGGGGATCCGTGCGGGGCTTCGCAGAGTTGCGACGGAGGTTCAGAGTTCGTGCGACGTGGCACCCTCCGCTGTGCCGTTCACTCTATCACTCCGCGCGCGGCGAGAGCGCCTGCTCGGCGATGAACGCGCGCAGCGCGTCGGCGTCGTTCGGCAGCTCCGTCACGTGCTGCGGGGCGTCGAGCATGGCCCGCACGTCGGGCGCGTACTCGAGCTCGATGCCGAGCGCCTCGCGAATCGTCTCGGCGAACTTCTGCGGCTTGGCGGTCTCGAGCACGAGCATCGGCACGCCCTCCTCGCGCACCCGGCGCGCGACCGTGATGCCGTCGGCGGTGTGCGGGTCGACGAGCTCGCCCGTCTGCTCGTGCACCGAGCGGATCGTCGCGAGGCGGTCGGCGTGCGTCGACGTGCCGCTCTCGAACCCGAACTCGTCGCGCAGGCGCGGCAGGTCGTCGCCGATGTCGAAGAAGCCCTGCTCGTCGAGCTCGCGCCACGCCGCGACGACGCGGGAGGCGTCGCGGCCGAACAGCTCGAAGATGAACCGCTCGAGATTCGATGCGCGCGAGATGTCCATCGATGGGCTCGACGTCGCGACCGTCTCGGCCGCGCCGCGCGGGCGGTACACGCCCGTGCGGAAGAACTCGTCGAGCACGTTGTTCTCGTTCGTCGCGAGCACGAGACGGCGCAGCGGCAGCCCCATCTGCTTCGCGTAGAAGCCCGAGAGGATGTTGCCGAAGTTGCCCGACGGCACCGTGACCGACAGCTCGGCGGGTCCGGACTCGTCGGTCGCGCGCAGCCAGGCCCAGAAGTAGTACACGACCTGCGCCGTGATGCGGGCGAGGTTGATCGAGTTGACCGCGCCCAGGCGGTGGTCCTGCTTGAATGCGACGTCGCCCGCGAGCTGCTTGACGAGCGTCTGGCAGTCGTCGAAGACGCCGTCGACCGCGATGTTGTGCACGTTCGCGTCGTCGAGCGAGAACATCTGCGCACGCTGGAACGCGCTCATGCGCCCCTGCGGCGACAGCATGAACACCGCGACGCGATCCTTGCCGCGCAGCGCGTGCTCGGCCGCGGATCCCGTGTCGCCCGACGTGGCACCGAGCACGTTGAGCACCGAGTCGATGCGCTCGAGCTGGTACTCGAGCACCTGGCCGAGGAACTGCATGGCCATGTCCTTGAAGGCGAGCGTCGGACCCTCCGAGAGCCCCACGAGCGTGATCCCGTCGCCGATCGAGCGCAGCGGCACGACCTCCTCGGGGAACGCGGCGTACGCGTCGGCCGTCATGCGCGCGAGGTCGTCGCGCGGGATGTCGGTCGCGAACAGCCCCAGCACCTCGGTCGCGAGCTCGGGGTAGCGCAGGCCGCGCCAACCCTCGAGCGTCGCGGCGTCGACGGTCGGCATGACGGCGGGGACCGCGAGGCCGCCGTCGCGCGCGAGGCCCTCGATGAGGGTCTCGGAGTAGCTGAGCGGCTCGCCGCCTCCGCGGGTGGAGATGTACGTCATCGGGGTCCTCACATCACGATCCGTCACGGGGTTTCCATTCTCGCCTCGCCCGCGTCGCGCACGGTGCCGCCGAGGAAGTCGACGGCCAGCATGAGCGCGGTCCAGGACCCGCTCGTCGCCTCCTCGGCGACGCGCGCCGCCTCGAGGCGGCCGCCGGGGCCGTCGGCGAGCACGAGCACGCTCGGGCCCGCGCCCGACACGACGGCCGGGAAGCCGCGCTCGCGCAGGGCGCCCACGAGCGCGAAGGTCTCCGGCATGGCCTCGGCGCGGCGCTCCTGATGCAGCCGGTCCTCCGTCGCCGACATCAGCAGGTCGGGGCTCTGCGTCAGCGCCGCGATGAGCAGCGCCGAGCGCGACACGTTGAACACGGCGTCCTCGCGCGACACCTCGGGCTCGAGCACGCTGCGCGCCTTCGAGGTCGACATCGTGCGGTCGGGCACGAACACGACGGGCGAGACGCCGCGGTGCACGAGCAGCTTCTTGTGCTGCGGCACGCCGTTCTCGGTCCACGCGATCGTCAGGCCGCCGAACAGGGCGGGCGCGACGTTGTCGGGGTGCCCCTCGAGCTCGGTCGCGAGCCGCAGCAGGTCGGCGTCGGTGAACTCCGCCTCGCCCTCGAGCAGGCCCTTCGCGGCGAGCACGCCCGCCGCGACGGCCGCGCCCGAGGATCCGAGGCCCTTGCCGTGCGGGATCCCGTTGCGGGCCACGATGCGCAGGCCCGGCGCGGGGCGCCCGACCGACTCGCAGCAGTAGCGGATCGTCGTGGCGATGAGGTGCGACTCGTCGCGCGGGATGTGCTCCGCGCCGGATCCCGACACCGCGATCTCGAGCTCGCCGGGCGCAAGCGCCGTGACCTCGAGCTCGTCGTAGACGCTCAGGGCGAGGCCGAGCGTGTCGAACCCCGGACCGAGGTTCGCGCTCGTGGCCGGCACGCGCACGTGGACCGTGCGCTCGGCCGACTGCGCCACCCTCAGTCGCCTTCCACGCGCAGCACCGTCACGACGCGCTCGACGACGACGCTCTCAGCGAGGCGCTCGACCGTCGTGCTCAGCGCGAGCTCGCGGGCCTTGTGCGTGCCGATCACGAGGCGCGCGCGGCTCGTGCCGTCGGGCTGCTCGGAGACGGTCTGCTCGATCGTGGCGACCGAGACGCCGCCCTGGCTGAGGATCCCCGCGACGGTCGCGAGCACGCCCTGCTCGTCTGTGACGTCGAGCGTGATCTGGTAGCGCGTCGTGATGCGGCCGATCTCGGCGATCGGCTGGTCGCCGCGGGCCGACTCGCCCACGCCGACGCCGCCCGCGATGTGGCGGCGCGCAGCCGACACGACGTCGCCGAGGATCGCCGAGGCCGTCTCGACGCCGCCCGCGCCCGCGCCGTAGAACATGAGCGGGCCGGCGGCCGCGGCCTCGACGTAGACGGCGTTGTTGCCGCCGTGCACGCTCGCGAGCGGGTGCTCGCGGCTGACGAGCGCGGGGTACACGCGCACCGAGATGGCGGCCTCGTCGTCGCCCTCGGCGGGCAGGCGCTCGCACGTCGCGAGCAGCTTGATGACGAAGCCCGCCTTCTTGGCGTTCTCGATGGCGGCGGCGTCGATCGACGTGATGCCCTCGCAGTGCACGCGCTCGAGCGGCACGTGCGTGTGGAAGGCGAGGCTCGCGAGGATCGCGGCCTTCTGCGCGGCGTCGTGGCCCTCGACGTCGGCCGTCGGGTCGGCCTCGGCGTACCCGAGCGCCTGCGCGTCGGCGAGCACGGCGTCGAACTCGGCGCCCTCGCGATCCATGCGGTCGAGGATGTAGTTGGTCGTGCCGTTGACGATGCCGAAGATGCGCGTCACGAAGTCGCCCGCGAGCGAATCCTTCAGCGGGCGCACGATCGGGATCGCGGCCGCGACGGCGGCCTCGTACGACACCGACGCGCCGACCTGGTCGGCGGCGTCGAAGATCTCGGCGCCGTGCGTCGCAAGCAGCGCCTTGTTGCCCGTCACGACGTCGGCGCCCGACTGCAGCGCGTCGAGGATGTGCGTGCGGGCGGGCTCGATGCCGCCCATGAGCTCGATCACGATGTCGCTGCCGACGATGAGCTCGTGCGCATCCGTCGTGAGCAGCTCGCGGGGCAGCTCGACGTCGCGGGGCGCGTCGACGTCGCGCACCGCGATCCCGGCCAGCTCCAGGCGAGCCCCGGCCCGTTCCTCGAGTTCGTCGGCGTGCTCGAGCAGCAGGCGCGCGACCTGCGACCCGACCGAGCCGGCGCCCAGAAGGGCGACGCGCAGAGTTCGGTGATCGATCATTCTTCTCCCTCGTGATGGACAGGGGCGTCGAGCCCGGCGTCGCGGGCGAGCAGATCGTCGATCGTCTCGCCGCGCAGGATGACGCGGGCTCGTCCGTCCCGCACCGCCACGACGGGCGGGCGCGGGACGTGGTTGTAGTTGCTCGCCATGGCCGCCGAGTAGGCGCCCGTCGCGGCGACCGCGACGAGGTCGCCCGGCGCGACGTCGCCCGGCAGGAAATCGTTGTCGACGACGATGTCGCCCGACTCGCAGTGCATGCCGACGACGCGCACGAGCGCCGGATCCGCGTCGCTCACGCGCGACGCGATCCTCGCCGAGTACTGCGCGCCGTACAGCGCGGGCCGAACGTTGTCGCTCATGCCGCCGTCGACCGCGACGTACAGGCGCTCGGCGGATCCGCCTGCCGCCTGCACCGTCACAGGCTTGGTCGTGCCGACCTCGTACAGCGTGATGCCTGCGGGGCCGACGATCGACCGCCCGGGCTCGAACGCGAGCGTCGGCAGCTCGATGCCGCGGGCCGAGCACTCGTCGGCGACGGCGTCGACGATGCCTTCGGCGAGCGCCTCGATCTCGGCGGGGTCGTCGGCGCGCGTGTAGGCGATGCCGAAGCCGCCGCCGAGGTTCATGAGCGGCACGGGGCCGCCCTCGAGCAGCCGTGCGTGCAGCTCGAGCACGCGGGAGGCCGACTCGCGGAACCCGTCGACGCCGAAGATCTGCGAGCCGATGTGGCAGTGCAGGCCGAGGAACTCGACGAAGGGCAGCTCGCGGATGCGCTCGACCGCGCGCTCGGCCTCGTCGAGGGCGAAGCCGAACTTCTGATCCTCGTGGGCGGTCGCGAGGAAGTCGTGGGTGTCGGCGTGCACGCCGCTGCGCACGCGGACGAGCACGCGCTGCGCGGATCCCGTGCGCGAGGTGATCGCGCCGATGCGCTCGATCTCGATCGCCGAGTCGACGATGATCGTGCCGACGCCGACCTCGATCGCGCGCTCGAGCTCGCTCAGGCTCTTGTTGTTGCCGTGGAAGCCGATGCGGTCGGGCGCGACGCCGGCGGCGAGCGCCGTCTCGAGCTCGCCGCGCGAGCACACGTCGACGTTCAGGCCCGCGTCCGTCATCCACCGCGCGACCTCGACCGACAGGAAGGCCTTGCCCGCGTAGTAGACGCGCGCCGCGGATCCGCGCCGCTCAGCCGCCGCCGAGAAGGCGCGCCGCGTGCGATCCGCGCGGTCGCGCACGTCCTGCTCGTCGAGGACGAGCACGGGCGTGCCGAAGCGCTCAGCGAGCTCGGTCGCGCGCACGCCGCCGACCGCGAGGACGCCGTCGGCGTCGCGGCGCGCCGTCGCCGGCCACACCCGGGGAGCGAGATCCCCCGCGTCGTCGGGAACGGCGAGCCATGCCGGGGCGAGGGGGTGCGCGGTGACCATCGAGCGTGGAGGACCTTACGGGTTCGGCGAACGGGGATCCGCCCGATCGGCGTCGGGCGCAGATGCGTCAGAGTCTACTGTGAACGCCGACGCGCCGCCGTCGCGCTCACATGCGCTCGGGCGCGCTGACCCCCAGCAGGCCGAGGCCGTTGCGCAGCACCTGGCCCGTCGCGTCGTTGAGCCACAGGCGCGTGCCGTGCACGGGCTCGACCGGCTCGTCGCCCTTCGGCGTGACGCGGCAGTTGTCGTACCAGCGGTGGTAGAGGCCCGCGAGCTCCTCGAGGTAGCGCGCGACGCGGTGCGGCTCGCGCAGCTCGGCCGCGAAGGCGACGATGCGCGGGAACTCCTGCAGCGCGCCGAGGAGCGCCGCCTCGGTCTCGTGCGTCAGCAGCTCGGGCTGGAACACCTCGCGCGTGACGCCGGAGTCGGCCGCGTTGCGCCCGACGTTGACGGTGCGCGCGTGGGCGTACTGCACGTAGAAGACGGGGTTGTCGTTCGTGCGCTTCTGCAGCAGCTCGGGGTCGAGCGACAGGGGCGAGTCGGCGGGCGAGCGCTCAAGCGAGTAGCGCAGCGCGTCGGTGCCGATCCAGTCGCGCAGGTCGTCGAGCTCGATGATGTTGCCCGCGCGCTTCGACAGGCGCGCGCCGTTGACCGACACGAGCTGGCCGATCAGCACCTCGATGTCCTTCTCGGGGTCGTCGCCCGCCGCGCCCGCGAGCGCCTTGAGGCGGTGCACGTAGCCGTGGTGGTCGGCGCCCAGCAGATAGATCTTGTGCCGGAAGCCGCGGTCGCCCTTGTTGAGGTAATACGCGGCGTCCGCGGCGAAGTAGGTGTAGACGCCGTTGCCGCGGCGGATCACGCGATCCTTGTCGTCGCCGAAGTCGGTCGTCTTCACCCACACGGCGTCGTCGGCGTCGTAGACGTGGCCCTGCTCGCGCAGGCGGTCGACGGCCTGGTCGATGAGGCTCGGGGATCCCGCGTGCAGCTGGCGCTCCGAGAACCACACGTCGAAGTGCACGTTGAACTTCTCGAGCGACTGCTGGATATCGGCGAGCTGCAGCTCGTACGCGGCGTCGCGGACGGCATCGCGCGCGGCCTGCTCGTCGGCGGCGTCGAGGATCCCGGGCTGCGCCTCGCGGATCCGCTGCGCGAGCGCGTCGATGTAGGCGCCCTTATAGCCGTCCTCCGGTGCCTCGCCGCCCGTCATGGCGGCGTAGACGCTCGCGCCGAAGCGATCCATCTGCGCGCCGGCGTCGTTGATGTAGTACTCGCGGGCGACCTTCGCGCCCGACGCCTCGAGCAGGCGGCCCATGGCGTCGCCGAGCGCGGCCCAGCGCGTGTGCCCGATGTGGAGCGGGCCCGTGGGGTTGCCGCTCACGAACTCGAGATTGACGCTCTCGCCCGCCTGCGAATCGTTGCGACCGTAGGCCTCGCCCGCGTCGACGATCGTCTTCGCGAGCTGGCCCGCGGCCGCCGCGTCGAGGCGGACGTTGATGAATCCGGGGCCCGCGACCTCGACCGACGCGATGCCGTCCACCTCGGCGAGACCGTCCGCGATCTCCTGCGCGAGCTCGCGCGGGTTCGCACCCAGCCGCTTCGCGAACTTCATCGCGACGTTCGTCGCCCAGTCGCCGTGGTCGCGGTTCTTGGGACGCTCGACCGTGATGTCCGAGGCCGTCGCGCCGAGGGGCTCGTCCGGGCGTCGCCGCTCGGCGGTCGCGGTGAGGACGTCGAGCAGAGCGGAGGCGAGGGCATCGGGGTTCATAGGGCATCCATCCTATGAGCACTTAGTCTTGAGATATGCCCCGGGCCTCGCATCGTTTTCTCGCCGTCGCCGGAGTCGTCG
>JAJUIM010000363.1 GCA_029267645.1 Microbacterium sp. | reverse complement strand
GAGCACGTGCACCGTGATGTGGCGCTTCGAGGCGCCCATCATCTGCACGGCCTCGACCTTGCCGTGCTCGACCTCGCGCAGCGCGTTCTGCACGAGCCGCGCGAAGAACGGGATCGCGCCGACGGCGAGCGGCACGACCGTCGCCTCCCAGCCGAGCGCGCTGCCCACGACGAACCGCGTGAACGGGATGAGCGCGATCATGAGGATGATGAACGGAATCGAGCGCCCGAAGTCGACGATGAGACTCACGACGCGGTAGACGGCGGCCTGCGGCGTGAGGCCCTTCTCGCTCGTAGCGTGCAGGAGCACGCCGAGCGGCAGGCCGATCGCGGCGACGACGATCGTCGTGCACACCATCATGAGGACGGTCTCGAGCGTCGCCTCCCAGAGACGGTCGTGGAAGACGGGGTTGTTCCAGAACAGCTCGTCGGATGCGGCGCGGATCATCGTGCCTCCTCCTCGTCCTCGAGCGCCGCCGCGTCGACGCGGCGGGCCTCCTCGCCCGTGAAGACCTCGACGCGCACGCCCGCGTCTCGCAGGGCGCCCGCGATCCGCGCGCCCTCGGCGGCGCCGGCCGCCGAGAAGCGGATCCGGCCCACCTGGCTGCCGTGGATCGTCTCGACCGTGCCGGCCGCGACGCGCGCCGGAAGGCCGCTGGCGCCGAGGATCCGGAACACCTCGCCCGCGTCGGCGTCGCCCGCGAGCAGCGCCTCGACGAGCGTCTCGGTCCCCTCGAACGTCGACGGGGGCAGCGCGACGAGCGCCTTCGAGAGCGCCGAGTCGCCTTCCGCGATGACGTCGAGCAGGTCGCCGGAGCGCGCGACGCGCCCGTCTTCGAGCAGCGTGACGGAGTCGCAGATCTCGCGCACGACCGACATCTCGTGCGTGATGATGAGCACCGTGATGCCGAGACGATCGCGCAGCGAGCGGATGAGCTCGAGGATCTGGCGGGTCGTCGCCTGGTCGAGGGCCGACGTCGGCTCGTCGCAGAGCAACACGCGCGGTTCGGCGGCCAGCGCGCGGGCGATGCCGACACGCTGCTTCTGACCGCCCGAGAGCTGCGACGGGTAGTTGCCGCGCCGATCGGCGAGTCCCACGAGGTCAAGCAGCTGCTCGACGCGCTGGCGGCGCTCCTTCGCCGGCACGCCCGCGATCTCGAGCGGGTGGGCGATGTTCTGTTCGGCCGTGCGCGAGTCGAGGAGGTTCACGTGCTGGAAGACCATGCCGATCTTCCGGCGCGCGCGGGCGAGCTCACTCCCCCGCGCCGCGACGATGTCGGTGCCGTCGATCTCGATGTGCCCGCCCGTCGCGGGGTCGAGCCCCGTGAGGCAGCGGATCAGCGTCGACTTGCCCGCGCCGGAGCGCCCGACGATGCCGTGGATCCGCCCCGCCCCCACCGACAGGCTCACGCCGTCGAGCGCCGTCACCCCTCCGGGGTGCACCTTGCTGACGTCGCGCAGCTCGATCATCGATGGATCCTTCCTCGTCCCTTGTGGGGCAACCTCAACACCGTGCCATGGCGGCGGCCCCGACGCGAATGCGCCCGACACATTGTGACGCGGGGCCACTGAGCGGCCGGCGAACGGCGCCTCAGCCGCGCGCGCTGCCGTGCATCGCGTGGGCGGCGCGGAAGAGCTCCATCGTGTCGGCCTCGGTCAGGCCATCGATGCCGGGGAGCAGCAGGTGCGACACCTCGACGTGCAGGTACGGCAGCGGGCCGACCCGCTGTGTCCACCACGTGGGCTGGGCGTTCGCGCGCTCGCGCCCGACGGGTGTGAGCGGCATGAACGCGCCCGTGCCGCCGATGTCGTTCTTCACGAGGATCCGCTGCGACACGGGAGGCGCGAGGTCGCCCCACGGGATCGGGCCGATGCCCCGCAGCACGACGCCGTCGGGCCCGAGCACGACCGGCAGCGCGGCGCCGAGCACCGCGACCAGCGCCCATGCCCCGACGTGCGCGAGCGCGATCCCCGTCGCGAGCGCGGCCACTCCGAGCACCGCGACGCCTGCCATGACCGCCAGTGCGATCCGCCTGCGGCGCAACCACCGCGAGGTGAGGTCCGACGGGCGCCCCGGGAGCTGCACCGCGCCGCGCTCGCCCAGCGCCGCGAGCACTGCCTGGAAGCCCGGCGCCTGACGGGATCCGTGAGCTGGCATGCGTCGAGGGTAGCTGGCGCGAGCGCCGCCGCACGCAAGAGACCCCCTGGATCACCAGGGGGTCTCTGTCAAAGCTGGGGTACCTGGACTCGAACCAAGAACAACTGAACCAGAATCAGCCGTGTTGCCAATTACACCATACCCCAAGGGCGCTCCGGCTGTCG
>JAJUIM010000440.1 GCA_029267645.1 Microbacterium sp. | reverse complement strand
GTTCGTGATATAGCCGAGCCGGCGCCCCTCGTCCTGCGCGCGGTTGAGGCTCTCGATCGCGTGCGGCACGGCACCCGGGCCGGCGTACACGATGCCGTCGAGGTCGGCGAGCAGCACGTCCACGCCGTCGAGCGGCGCGGGGTCGGTCTTCTTTGAGAACAGGGCCATCGCGGAAATCGCCTCTCCTATCAGCGCGTCGTGTCGTCGGTCGTGTCGTCGGTCGTGTCGTCGCCCGCGGGCGCATCGTCGACGATGCCGGCTTCAGCGAGGAGCTGGGCGACCTCGTCCTCGATCGAAGGCTCGCCCTCGGCGGGGTCAAACGACGCGTCGTCGGCCACCGACGACGGGTCGACGTTCGCGGCCTGCGCGGCGTCGGTGCGCGACGCCGCCTCGGCGTCCGCGGTGGCTGCCTCGTCGGCGGTTTCCGCACCGTCGGCGGTCTCCGCAGCTTCTGCCGCCGCGCGGCCAGCGGCATCCGGCTCATCGTCCTGGTCGCCGTCGGCGGCTGCGTCGGCCTGCGCGTCGTCCTGGCGAGCGTCGGCGCGGTTCGCAGCAGGCGCATCGCTTGCTTCAGCCGCGCCGTCGGCGACGTCTGCATCGCCCTGCTCAGCGTCAGCCTCGGATGCGTCGTTCTGCCCCGCATCGGCGACCTCTGCAGTCGGCGCAGCATCCGTTTCCGGCGCGTTGTCGGCATCGGCGGCGGGCTCAGGGTTCCGGTCGCCATCGGCGACGCCGTCGCCCGAGGTGTCGTTCTGACCAGCGTCCGCAGCGTCCGCCTGCGGTGCGGTGTCGGCTCCGGCAGCAGCCGCGGCTGACTCCCCCGAGACCGAGTCCTGGCGCACGTCGTCAGCATCGGCTGCATCGTCAACGCCATCGGCGTCCGTTGCCTCGTCGACGACGTCGGTCTCGGCGCCGCGCGCGGCGTCGGGGTCCTGGCCCGTGAGGCCTGGGATGTCGATCGTCATCTCGCTGACGACGATCGTATCGTCCTCGGCGAGCTTCGACGCGATCGCGTCCTCCGCGATCTCGGCACGGCGCTCCCATTCGGCAGCCTCGTCCTCGCGGCCGAGGTCGGCGAGCACGGCGGCGCGCGCGGCGAACAGGCCGGCGCTCCACTCGTAGGCGCGGTTGGGGTCGTCTTCAGGGATGTCGAGCTCGTGCAGCGCGAGCTCGGTCTGCCCGAGGTCGAGGCGCGCGCCCGACATCGCGATCGCGAGCTCGACGCGCTGGCCGACCGGAAGCGACTCGCGGTCGACGGCGCGGCCCTCCTCGAGCGCCTTCTCGGGGCGCCCGACGCCGCGCTCGCTGTCGACGATCATCGCGATGTGGTCGTTGCGGCCCGTGATCCGGCGCACCGTGCGCAGCTCGCGCAGCGCCAGCGCGAAGTCGCCCGTGGCGTATGCCGTGATCGCGAGCGTCTCGCGCACGACGCCGACGCGGCCCGCGTGCCGCATGGCGGCCTGCGCGTGCTCGTGCGCCAGCTGCGGGTCGTCGTCGATCGCCCTCGCGGCCATCGCCATGTGGCGCGCGACGCGCTCGGCGTTCTCGGCGCTCAGCGTCTTGAGCTCATTGCGAGCCGAGGGCAAGAGGTCCTTCGGCGTGATGTCTTCCGGCAGCTCGGGATCCGCGACGTGGTCGCGATGCGGCGCGTTCGGACGCTCCTCGTACCGGCGCTCGTCGCGACGGTCGAACCCGCGGTCGTCCCGCCCACCGGCGTAGCCACCCTGACGGCGGTCGCC
>JAJUIM010000054.1 GCA_029267645.1 Microbacterium sp. | reverse complement strand
GAGCCCGACTTCGTCATGGTGTTCGACGCCGACGACTTCGTCCACCGCGACCTCGTGCGGTGGGTGGGGGCGCAGGATCCCGCGTCGCCCGGCTGGTACATCGCCGACGGATGGCGCTACTCGAGCGCGCGCGGCGCGGGCGAGCGCATCGACGACCTCTATCGCGTGTGCGGCACGTGCTACGTCGTGCCGTGGCGGGCGTACGCCGTGCCCGAGGGCCTGCCCGCGAGCGCGACGCAGGCCGAGGTGCTCGAGGCCTTCGGCGAGCGGGCGCGCTTCATTCTCGGCAAGCACCGCGACGCCGACGTGTGGTTCGCGGAGCACGGCTTTCCGCTCGCGCCGCTGCCTTTCGCGGGCAGCGTCTATCACGTCGACACGGGCGAGAACCACTCGGGCAAGCGCATCGACGGGCCCGCGTCGATGATGCCGCGCGCGATCGCGGCCGAGTTCGGCATCGCGCACGCGCACCCGTGGCCCGTGCGATGGTGGCGCTGCGAGGGATGGCGGCTGCGCGACGCGGCGCGGGGTCTCGCGGGGCGCGCCGCGCGGCGGATCCGACGGCTCGTCGCGCGCCGCGACGCGTGATCTTCCCGTGACATTCGCCCGAGCCTGCCAGGTTCGGGGGCCGTCGGATGGAAGAATGACCGGTATGGACACCGATCTTCTTGTCGTCGGCTCGGGCTTCTTCGGACTCACGATCGCCGAGCGCGCAGCGAACGCGGGCCGCAAGGTCACCGTGATCGAGCGCCGCCACCACATCGGCGGCAACGCATACAGCGAGGCCGAGCCCGAGACGGGCATCGAGGTGCACCGCTACGGCGCCCACCTCTTCCACACGTCGAACGAGACGGTGTGGGAGTACGTCAACCGCTTCACGACGTTCACGAACTACGTGCACCGCGTGTACACGAACCACGCAGGCGTGGTCTACCCGCTGCCCGTGAACCTCGGCACGATCAACCAGTTCTTCCAGGCCGCGTACTCGCCCGACGAGGCGCGCGCGCTCGTGAAGGAGCAGGCGGGCGAGTTCGACGTCGCGTCGGCGCAGAACTTCGAGGAGAAGGGCATCGCCCTCGTGGGCCGCCCGCTGTTTGAGGCGTTCTTCCGCGACTACACCGCGAAGCAGTGGCAGACCGACCCCAAGAAGCTCTCGGGCGACATCATCAGCCGCCTCCCCGTGCGCTACAACTACGACAACCGGTACTTCAACGACACGCACGAGGGCCTGCCGACCGACGGCTACACGGCGTGGCTCGAGCGCATGGCCGACCACCCGAACATCACGGTCAAGCTCGACACCGACTTCTTCGACGCCTCGCAGCCGTTCAACAAGGCCGCCGTCGTGGGGCAGATCCCCGTCGTCTACACCGGCCCCGTCGACCGCTACTTCGACTATGCCGAGGGCGCCCTCAGCTGGCGCACGCTCGACTTCGAGGAGGAGGTCCTGAACGTCGGCGACTTCCAGGGCACGAGCGTCATGAACTACCCCGACGCCGACGTCCCGTACACGCGCATCCACGAGTTCAAGCACTTCCACCCCGAGCGCGCCGAGTCGTACCCCAAGGACAAGACGGTCATCATGCGTGAGTTCTCGCGCTTCGCGACGCGCGACGACGAGCCGTACTACCCGGTGAACACGTCGGACGACCGCGCCGGCCTCCTCGCGTACCGCGAGCTGCAGAAGGACGAGCAGGACGTGCACTTCGGCGGTCGCCTCGGCACGTACCAGTACCTCGACATGCACATGGCCATCGGGTCGGCGCTGTCGATGTGGAACAACAAGCTGGCCTAGGCGCGACCGCCGTGCGGGACGGAAACGAACGGGTGACGGGTGCGCCCGGCACGCCGCGTCGCTACCTGCACTCGCTGTGGCTGCTGTCGTCGCGCGACCTGCGGGTGCGCTACGCGACGAGCTGGCTGGGGTATCTGTGGAGCGTGCTTGATCCGCTCGTCATGAGCGGCATCTACTGGTTCGTCTTCACGCAGATCTTCCACCGCGACGTCGGCGCGGAGCCGTACATCGTGTTCCTCATCTGCGCGCTGCTGCCGTGGGTGTGGTTCAACTCGTCGGTCACCGACTTCACGCGGGCGTTCAACAAGGACGCGAAGCTCGTGCGGTCGACGGCGATCCCGCGCTCGATCTGGGTGGGGCGCATCGTCCTGTCGAAGGGCATCGAGTTCCTGTTCTCCCTCCCCGTGCTCGTGCTGTTCGCCGTCTTCGGCGGCGCGAGCGCGGGGTGGGGGATCCTGTGGTTCCCCGTCGCGGTGCTGCTGCAGACGATGCTCCTCGTCGGGCTCGGCCTCATCGTGGCGCCGCTGTGCGTGCTCTTCAGCGACCTCGAGCGCACGACGCGCCTCGTGCTGCGCGCGCTGTTCTACGCGACGCCCATCATCTACAGCGTCCCCGATCTGCCGGGCGTGTTCCGCGAGCTCGGGGTCTTCAATCCGCTCGCGGGCATCTTCACCCTGTACCGGGCGGCGTTCTTCCCCGAGCAGTGGGATTCGCTCGCGGTCGGCGTGAGCGCCGTCGTGTGCGTCGTGCTGCTCGGCGTGGGGCTCGTCGTGTTCCGCAGGCTCGAGCGGCCGCTGCTGAAGGAGCTGTGATGGACGAGACGATCGGATCGCCCGCGATCGAGGTCGCGGATCTGGGCGTGCGCTTCCGGCGCAACCGCAGGGGACGTCGCTCGATCAAGGCGATGTTCGCCGACAGCTCGCGTCGCACGCCGAAGGGCGAGTTCTGGGCGCTGCGGAACGTCTCGTTCTCGGTCACGCCCGGCGAGTCGATCGGCGTCGTGGGGCGCAACGGCCAGGGCAAGTCGACGCTGCTGAAGCTCGTGGCCGGCGTGCTGCTGCCCGATGAGGGCACCGTGCGCGTGAACGGCGGGGTCGCGCCGCTCATCGAGATCACGGGCGGCTTCGTGGGCGACCTGACGGTGCGCGAGAACGTGCGCCTGACGGCGGGGCTGCACGGCATGAGCCGCAGCCAGATCGCCGAGCGCTACGACGGCATCATCGACTTTGCCGAGCTCGAGGACTTCCAGGACACGCCCTACCGCCACCTCTCGAACGGCATGAAGGTGCGCCTGGCGTTCTCGGTCGTGTCGCAGCTCGACGAGCCGATCCTGCTCGTCGACGAGGTGCTCGCGGTCGGCGACAAGGCGTTCCGCGAGAAGTGCTATGCCCGCATCGACGAGATGCTCGCCGACGGCCGCACGCTGTTCTTCGTGAGCCACCGCGAGGCAGACCTCAAGCGGTTCTGCACGCGCGGCCTCTACATCCGCGACCACAGGCTCGCCCTTGATGGTTCTCTCACCGAGGTGCTGAAGACTTACAACAGTGACAACTGAGCAGGCGACGAAGACGCGCTCGCGAGGCGACGAGGCGCGGGCGGGCCGCGCCCGGATCGCCGAGATCGACGGGCTGCGGGGCATCGCGCTCACGCTCGTGGTGGTCTTCCACCTGTTCGGGCACGGCCGCGTCTCGGGCGGCGTCGACGTCTTCCTCATGATCTCGGGCTTCCTGCTCACGCTCTCGCTCGGGCGGGCGCTCGCCCAGTCGCGACCGGTCGGCGTGCTCGCGAGGTGGGGGCGCACCTTCCTGCGCCTCGCGCCGCCGGCCGCCGTCGTGCTCGTCGCCGTCGTCGCGGCCTCGTTCGTCGTGCTCGATCCGCGCCAGCAGCTCGAGACGCTGCGAGAGGTGATCGCCTCGGCGCTGTACGTCGAGAACTGGCAGCTGATCAGCCAGAGCCTCAGCTACGACGCCGCGGGCGCGGAGACGAGCCCGCTGCAGCACTTCTGGTCGCTCTCGGTGCAGGCGCAGTTCTTCCTCGTCTTCCCGATCGTCGCGCTGATCATCGCCCGCGTGCTGCGCAGCCCGGCTGTGCGAGTGCGAGCGTTCTGGACGGTCGTCGTGCTCGTCACGATCGCGTCGTTCGTCTACGCCATGCGGGCGAACGCGCAGGATCCGACGGGCGCCTACTTCCACACGTTCGCGCGCCTGTGGGAGATCGGCGCGGGCGGCATCGTCGCGGGCCTGTGGACGCGCGGCGTCGTCGTGCCCGCGGCGTGGCGCGGGCTGACGGGCTGGATCGGGCTCGCCGCGATCGTCTTCTGCGGTTTCGCGATCGACGGCGCGAGCGCGTATCCCGGCCCGCTCGCCCTCGTGCCCGTCGGCGGCGCGGCACTCGTGCTGCTCTCGTCGTCGGCGCCGCAGCGGTTCTCGGCCTCGCGATTCCTGTCGCAACGGCGCCTCGCCCAGCTCGATCGCATCTCGTACGGGCTGTACCTCTGGCACTGGCCCATCCTCATCGCCTACCTCGCGTTCCGCGGCCGCGAGGACGGCGCGATCGGCCCCGTGGGTGCCGTCGGCGTGCTCGTCTCCGCGTATGCCGCGACGATCGTGACGACGTGGATCCTGCGCCGCCCCATCGCGTGGGCGGGGCGCGGCGGCACCGGCCGCCAGATCGCGAGCGTCGTCGTCGCGATCCTCCTGGCGTTCGCGCCCGCCGCGACCGCGTCGGCGGCGATCGACCGCAGCGACGCCGTGGCGCTCACCGAGTGCTCCGGCGCGGCCGCGCTCGACCCCGAGAAGCCGGAGTGCGCCGACTTCGTCGCGCACGACAGCCGCATGCCGCCGGCCGGCATCGTGCCGCTCGAGGCCACTCGCGCCTCCGACGAGGCGACGCGATCCGAGTGCTGGTCGCGCCTCGCACACGACGAGTTCAGGATGTGCGCGCTCGGCGACCCCGACGGCGAGATGCGGGTGCTCGCGCTCGGCGACTCGCACATGGCCATGTTCACGGACGCGCTCGACGAGATCGGGCGGAGCGAGGGATGGCACATCGACCTCGCTTCGCGCGGTTCGTGCCGCTGGATGGGCGAGGGAGCCCAGCTCGCGGAGCTCGACGACACGCAACGCGAGCGGTGCACGAACTGGCGCTCGCACGCGAACGAGATCGTCGAGCAGGGCGGGTACGACGCGATCGTCGTCACGAGCGCGTCGCACACCGCGCTCGACGTGCCGGAGGGCACCGAGCCGCTCGCATACGAGACGGAGAAGCTGCTCGAGGCGTGGGAGCTTCGCCCCTCCGCCGCGGACACGCGGATCGTCGTGATCAGGGACAACCCCCGGATCCTCTCCTCGGTGCAGGCGGCCTGTCTCGGCGACGCCGACGCGCTGAACGCGGGGGAGTGCGCCGTGCCGCGCGACGAGGCGATCGCCGAGACGGGGCTCGATCGGGCGGTCGAGAGGGCGCCGAACGCGACCCTCATCGACCTCAACGACTTCATCTGCGGTCCCGAGACCTGCAACCCCGTCGTCGGCGGCGTGTACGTCTACCGCGACAACGCGCACATGACCGCGACGTTCGTCGAGACCCTCACGCCGTACCTGCACCGCGCGCTCGCCGACGCGCTGCGATGACGCGCCGTGTCGCGGCCGCATCTCGATCGATTTCCCACCGTTGTGCTGGACACTGTGAGGAGTGACAGCTGAAGGGCCGAAGCACGACGCTCGGCTGAGTGTGCCGCCTCGCGAAGGAAGCTCCTGCTGATGACGACGTCGATCGAGATCGCCGCGATCGTTCCCTGCTACAACGAAGAGGTCGCGATCGGCCAGGTGGTCGCCGACCTCCGGGCGGCGGTGCCCGGGATGACGATCTACGTCTACGACAACAACAGCACCGACCGCACGGCAGAGGTCGCGGCGGCGGCAGGCGCGATCGTGCGCCGCGAGGAGCGCCGCGGCAAGGGCAACGTCGTGCGCCGGGCGTTCGCCGACATCGACGCCGACGTCTTCGTCATGATCGACGGCGACGACACGTACGACGCGGCGGCCCTGCCCGAGATGATCCGCACGCTGCAGGACGGGCCGTACGACCACGTGCTCGGCGTGCGCACGCAGCCCGACGAGGCCGAGTCGGCGTATCGCGCGGGCCACGAGCTCGGCAACAGGGGATTCAACTGGCTCGTGGGCGGCGTGTTCGGCGACGAGGTCAGCGACATGCTGAGCGGCTACCGCGTCATGTCGAGGCGCTTCGTGAAGAGCTTCCCCGCCGCGTCGCGCGAGTTCGAGATCGAGACCGAGCTGACCGTCCACGTCATGAGCCTTCGCGTGCCGCAGGCCGAGGTGCCGGTCGGGTTCAAGGACCGCCCCGCCGGCAGCGAGAGCAAGCTGCGCACCTATCACGACGGCTTCCGGATCCTGAACCTCGTGGTGCAGCTCATCCGCCACGAGCGGCCGCTGTTCTTCTACGGCATCATCGGCACGGCCCTGCTGCTCGTGGGGCTCGTGCTCGGGATCCCGCTCGTCGTCGAATTCGCGCAGACGGGCCTCGTGCCGCGCTTCCCGACCGCGATCCTCACGGTCGCCTTCGGCGTCACGGGATCGCTCGCATGGGCCGTCGGGCTCATCCTCGACGGCGTGCTGAAGGCGCGCCGCGAGACGAGCCGGCTGCTGTACCTGCAGTACAGCGCGCCGAGCCGCTGATCAGGCGCCGCGCGGGTCCTCGGCGGTCGCGGGGCCAGCGGGCTCCTCGTGCGGGAACACGAAGCGGTCGTAGGTGAAGAACCGGAACAGCGTCGCGAGCGCCTGGCCGATGAACGTGCCCGCAATGTTGTCGGCGAGCACACTGTCGAGTTCCAGCACGTAGCGCGAGAACCACAGGCATCCGAGCTGCAGGCCCATCGCGACGAGGTTGAACACGACGAAGAGCGCGTACCGCGAGAACTTCCGCGGCAGGTGCCGGTCGTTGAATGTCCAGAAGCGGTTGCCGACGTACGTGACGATCGAGGCGACGACGATCGCGATGATCTTCGCTGCGATCGGCAGGTGGAACATCGGCCCGTGGCCCGTGACCCAGAACACGAGCGCGTTGTACGTCAGCGCGTCGACGACGAACGCGACGCCGCCGATCACGAGGAACGCGCCCGCCTGGCGCAGCTTCGCGACGATCGCGGAGGAGGTCATGCGGATCCCCGTCGGTCGGGTCGGGTGCGCGACACGGGGATCGCCATGAGGCCCACGGCGAACACGGTCGCGATGATCGACGGCAGCAGGTATCGCCCGAGCGCGATGGGGCCCGCGACGAGGAAGGCGAGGTTCACGAACAGTGGCACCGTCGCGATCACGTGGAGGACGCTGCGCCTGCGCAGCGCGTACGCGAGCGCGATGAGTGGGATCCACGAGCTGAACAGCGCCTTCGACATGAGGGGGTTGCCCTCCGAGAACGTCGTGTAGAGCGCGTTCGTCGTCGCCCTGGCGTCGTCGAGGGCCGCGGGGCTGCCGAGCGCGTCGATCGTCACGGCCTCGACGTCCTCGCGCGAGAACTCGTCGTACGTCTTGTTCGCCCAGTGGTCGACGTACCGGTCGAGCTCGAGCGTGCGCTGCAGGCTCACGGACGTCACGGGGGCGAAGTACTCGAAGGTGTTCGCCGCCGTCGCCGACAGCGCGGTGCCGGGGTAGCGCACGACCTGCGCGAGCCACACGCCGAGGTAGTCGAGCTTCTGCTCGAGCG
This sequence comes from Microbacterium sp., assembly GCA_029267645.1. Lineage (GTDB taxonomy): Bacteria > Actinomycetota > Actinomycetes > Actinomycetales > Microbacteriaceae > Microbacterium. The sequence continues at coordinate 1,905 of JAJUIM010000054.1, read as the reverse complement.
GCGCGTCGGCGTTCCAACGGGCCTTGACGTTGTCCGAGCGGCGCGGCACGTACGCTTCGGCGAGCCCGTCGTAGCGCAGCATGGCGTCGATCGCCTCGCGCTCGTCGGCGGGGATCTCGTCGCCGTGCTCCGCGACGATCCGGGCCGTCTGCTGCACCGGGATCGTCATCATGTCGGCAGAGGTCGCAGACGCGACGCCGAGGGCGGGAAGGACCGCCATGGGCCAGACGACGTTCGTGACGATCAGCATCGCTGCGGCGCCCGCGAGCATGCGCCAGCGGATGCGGCGCGCGACGACGAACGCGAGCACGACGACGCAGATGAGCAGGAGATAGCCGTTCGTGCGCTTCGCGAGGACGAGCGGGATGACGATGACGACGGCCACAACGATGACCCACCGGCGCGTCAGCACGGCGCCGCGGGTGCGCACGATCTCGACGAAGAGGATGAGCGCCGGCATCCAGAAGATGATCGCGAACGCGTCCTTGCTCATGACGGACGGCGCGATGACGAAGGCGGGGAAGGTCGCAGCGATGAGCGTGAGCGCCCAGCGCAGGCCCCGCGGCAGGCCGAGGCGCGCGAGGTAGGCGATGCCGAGGGCGATCCCGGCCGCCGTCGCGACCTCCTGGACGAGCAGGTACGCGAAGAGGCCGAGATTCGGGCTGCCGAGCGCGTCGCCCAGGTCCCAGAACCAGCCGAAGACGGTCGTGTCGAACCACGGGTGGTGGTTCTTCGCGGGGCTCATGCCGAGCCATTCGATGCGCTGCGTGATGGTGTCGGAGTCGACGGCCCCGGGGTAGTGGATGATGAGCCACGGCAGCCAGCCGGCGAGGATCAGGCCGAGGCTCGGCCACATCCAGCTGCGCACGGCGGCGCGCATCGGCACGACGACGTCGCGCGGCCCGCGATCCCACGAGCGGTCGAGGAGGCGGAAGAGCGCCGCGAGCCCGACGTAGAGCAGCGTCGCGAGCAGCGCGATCGCGAAGAAGCTGCCGATCAGCGTGCCGGCGGACCCCGCGAACCACTCGGCGTTGTCGCCCGCGGCGTACGAGGCGCCGAGCACCGAGAACGCGCTGAGCACGACGGCGAGCGTGGCCGCCCAGCCGTCGATGCGGAGGCGGCGCGGCCGGGGCTCGAGCTCGTCGGAGGCTGCGGGTGCGACGTCGCCGCCGTGGTGGCCGTCGTCGTGTGTCGGGCCGGCTGCGAGTGGGTGCACGACCGGATTCTATCCGCGCGGGTGGGAAGCACCCTGGAGTGCGGCGTCAGCCGATCGCGTCCCGGAGTTCGCGCGCCAGGTACGGCCCGAGCGTCGAAGCGTACGTCGCCGTGAGGTGGTGGGCGTCGCGGTAGACGACGACGCCGCCGATGACGGGCGGGCACATGCCGTCCGCGCAGTAGGCGGGCGTGAGGTCGAGGAGCGTCGCGTTCGGATCCGCCTCGACGGCGCGGGCCTTGCCGTCGTCGAGGACGGCGGTCTCCTCGGGCACGGCGCACCGTTCGGCTGCCGTCGCGGGATCCTCGGAGACGCAGGGAACCGGGGAGTCTCCGAAGTACGGGTTGTCGAGCAGGGCGAGCACGGGGACGTCGGTGCTCGCGCGTTTCGCCCACGCGGAGACTATGCCGTCGACGCGCGCCTGGTCGGCGTCGCTCGTGCCGCCCCGGCTCGCGACGAGGTAGGCGTCGACGTCGCTGGTCTCGGCGACGAAGTCGTCGACCGCGGCGCGCCACTCGGCGCACGCCTGGGTCTGCTCCTCGTTCTCGAGCTCGAGGGCCTCGTCGGTCCAGAAGCAGCCGGCATGTCCCGCGACATCGATGCGCCATCCGAGTTCATCTGCCGCGGCCTCGTACGCCGTGAGCATGGCGTTGTTGTGGGAGTCGCCGATCGCGACGATGCGGCGCTCGGCG
>JAJUIM010000355.1 GCA_029267645.1 Microbacterium sp. | reverse complement strand
TCGGCATGGAGATGCGCGTCGACGACGACCTGTCGGCGGCGGAAGGAGCCGACATCGTCGTCGTCCCGCCGCCCGGATCCCGCCTGCCGGGCGACGTCGACGACCGCGTGCTCGACGCGATCCGCCTCGCCGTAGACCGCGGGGCGTGGGTGATCAGCTACTGCACGGGCGCCTTCGTCGTGGCGGCGTCGGGGGTGCTCGACGGCGGGCGAGCGACGACGCACTGGCGCTCGACCGAAGAGTTCGGGCGCCGCTTCCCGCTCGTCGAGGTCGACCCAGACGTGCTGTACGTGCAGTGGGGGAGGATCATCACGAGCGCGGGCACGGCGGCGGGCGTCGACGCGAGCCTGCACCTGCTGCGGCAGGTGATCGGCGCCGAGCACGCCAACTCGATCGCGCGCAGCATGGTCGTCGCGCCGCACCGCGACGGGGGACAGGCGCAGTTCATCGACCGGCACGTGCCCGACTGCACGGGGTCGTCGCTCGCGCCCGTCACCGACTGGATGATCGACAACCTGCACCGCGAGCTGTCGGTCGAGGAGCTCGCGGCCCGGGCCCTCATGTCACCGCGCACCTTCGCGCGTCGCTTCAAGGCCGAGCTGGGGGCGACGCCCGCGGCGTGGCTCGCGCGGCAGCGGATCCTGCACGCCCAGCGCCTGCTCGAGCGGACCGACTGGGCGGTCGAGCGCATCGCGGGGGAGTGCGGCTTCGGATCCGCCGCCGTGCTGCGGCAGAACTTCTCGCGCGTCCTGGGTCTCTCGCCCGCCGCGTACCGCGCCCGGTTCACGGCCGTGCCGCGCGAGGCCGTGCCGGCCTCACGCGAGGTCACTGCGCGACCGAGATGACGCCAGTGATGAGCAGGGTGACGAGCGTCGTCCACAGGACGATCGCGAGGCCCTGCCAGAAGAGGATCCGCCCGCGGCCCACACCCGCAGCGGCGAGCATCGTGGCCGTGAACTGGGTCGGCAGGAGCAGCGGGCCGAGCAGGCTCACGCCCGGCACGCCGTAGCGCACGAGCGCGCGCTGGAACTTCTCCTTGCGGGGCGAGGCGGGCTCGGGCGCCGCGACGGATCCGCCGCCGGCCGCGACCGCCGCGCGACGGCGCTCCACGATGACGCGCCGCGTGCCGGCGCCTGCGAGCACGAGCACCGCGACGCACACGAAGTTGCCGATCGCGCCCGCGACTGCCGCGACGATGGGGTTGATGCCGCCGATCACGCCGATCGCGGCGGATCCCTCGCCCTCGATGAAGGGGACGGCGCCCGCGAGCGCCACGATGAGCGGCTGCACGAGCTCGGGCACGCGGGCGACGAGGTCCTGGAAGGTGTCGATGAGGTTCATGGTCTGCTCCCTGTGGGGGTGTCGCGGGGGCCTCCCGCGCCGGATGACTCCAGTTCACCGGGCCGCGCGGGATCGCGGCAGTGTCGCGCTGTCACCTTGTTCGGGGAGGTCGTCACGCGGATCCAGTGACATGTGTCATGCGCCTACGCTGGGGCCGTGAGCAGCAGACCTTCCGCGCGCGGCCGCGGTTCGTTCGAGTTGGCCCGCGGCATCTGGGCCACGTGGTGGTACACGGCCGCCGCTGTGCTGATGTTCGAGGTCTTCGTCGTCGCGGCGTGGTCGGGCGCGTGGGGCACGCCGGAGGGCGAATTCGACGTCGATTTCGTCGCGCTCGCGGTGGGCGTCGCGTGGCTCGCGGCCACGATCTGGCTGCTGCTCGCGTATCGGCGCCGCGAGGACCAGGGGCCGCTGCTGGCCCGGCGCGATCTCGCGGCGTTCGTCGTGTGCGTCGCCGCGGCCGTCGCGATGGCCCTGCTCACGGGCAGCTGGCTCGCGGGCGCCGCGCTCATCGCGCAGCCCGTCGCGATCCTCAACTGGCCGCGCGGCGTGCGCCTGCGGCTCGTGCTCGTCATGACGGCGGTGCTCGTCGGCGTCGCCGTCATCGACAGCAGGGTCGCGACGATCGACCTCAACGTGGGCGCGCGCGCGATCAGCATCGCGTTCTCGATCGCGCTGCCGTCGGCGAGCGTCATGTCGCTGTGGTGGTGGGACGTGCTCGTGGCCTTCGACAGGGCTCGCGCCGTCGAATCGCGCCTCGCGGCGACCCAGGAGCGCCTGCGCGTGGCGACCGACGTGCATGACCTGCAGGGGCACCACCTGCAGGTCATCGCCCTGCAGCTCGAGCTGGCCGAGAAGCTCATGGCGCGCGATCCGGACGCGGCGCTTCAGCAGATCCAGGCGGCGCGCGTGAGCGTGGGGGAGGCGACGCAGGGCACGCGCGACCTCGCGACACGATTCCGGTCGGCGTCGCTCGGCGACGAGGTCCAGAACGCGCGCGACCTGCTGCAGGCCGCCGGGATCTCGGCGAC